>JAJHRT010000100.1 GCA_020833575.1 Thermofilum sp.
CTGCCGAACCTCGTAGAGGAGTGGAGCTACGAAGCCCAGTTCTTCGCGCCCAGAGCCGCTGAGAAAGCACTGGGGGAGGAGCTCGTCCGAGCCGTCAAGGCAGCCATGGAGCTCCTAGGAGCTGAAGGGGAAGCCTGCGAGGAGTACGCGCGATTAATTGAGCAGAGGAACACCGGCTTCGGCCTGCTGACAGCGGCCAGGTGGAGGGGTTTTCTCGGGTAATAACCGATTTAACCCCCCTCCAGGTGTCTAACTCGAGTGCTTAATGACAATAATCGTTGTCAAGCGGGATGGCTCTCGTGAAGAGTTTGCTCCCGAGAAGATAGTTGTTAGCTGCCTCAAGGCGGGCGCGACGCTGGAAGCTGCCAGGAGGATAGCCAAGATCGTTGAGGGGGACCTCTTGAGGAGAAGAGTTCAAGAGGTCACCACAAAAGAGCTCATGCGGGAAGTTCTTTCGCTGCTGAAGGAGGAGAACGAGGAGTGGTACCGCAACTGGATCATCTTCGATAGAGCGGTTAAAAGGAGGGTTACGGAGAAGGAGATCACGAGCCAGTAGGATCACCAGAGAGTGCATAGAAGCCGGTATTTCTCCAGCTTGTGCCAGAGCCTCTACCGTCGTGAGTGGAGGGTCGGCCTGTAGCGGTCTCTTCACACGCTCGAGCGCTTTGTCCCCTCCTCATCCCCCTAGCGCATACTCCCCTGAGGGTTATCCGCTTTTCGGCGCGAGAAAGGCTTATCGCGGCTGAAGCAGCAATTACCGTGTGAACCTGGTTGAGAGCTACAGCTTCGGGAGGATAAGGATCTCTGGGAAGGAGTACTCTAGGGATGTTGTAGTCGCGCCAGACGCCATCCTGGATGAGCAGTGGTGGCGGAGGGAGGGTCACGCGCTGTACGTCGAGGACATCTCGCGCTACGTGGAGTCCTACCGGCCCAGGGTAGTCGTCGTGGGCACGGGCTACTACGGTGTCATGAAGGTATCCAGGGAGGTGGAGGCCTACCTTCGCGAGAAAGGTGTTGAACTCATTGCCCTGGATACTAGGAGGGCTGTGGAGGAGTATAACAAGCGTGCGGGAAGAGGGGAGAGAGTCCTGGGGGCATTCCACCTCACATGCTAGCTAACCGTTAAGCATCGCTTGTGAGGTCTGGTTTCCGAAGATATTTCTACGAACCCGAGAAAACGTTTATAAAGGGTGTATATTAAAGTGAGTGGGGGAAGCGCCGCCCTCCGCGGGCGCGCGGCATGGCCTCTAAACCCCCATGTCCTGCCCCCCACCCGCGGCTCCTCAGGGGCTGGCGCTTCTCCTCTCCAAGCTTCTAGCGAGCTTGCAGAGGGTAGACCAGCAGTACACAAGCCTTAAACCCCTGAGAACCGCTCTTTGAGCTGTGAAGGCTCTGAGACCCCTGGTGGCAGGTGTATTACTGCTTCTGCTCTTAGCCCAGCTGGCGCCCGCAGAGGCTCCGGAGGGCTACCTGAGGGTCGTGGGATCAGCCTGGATCATTGCGCCCGCAGTCTACCAGACTGACAGCGGCTATGCTGGCTCTGTCACGAACATCACGGTCTTAGTGACTGAGGGGTGGGGCGACGTCTACATCTCCACGTACTCGCTGACGCAGGAGGACTTCCAGGGAGCTGCCACGGCCGCGGCCAGGGTGGTCTCCAAGCTGCTGAACGTAGACTTCTCGAGGTACAACTTCTACTTCAAGGTGAAGAGTGACTCGGTCATCGTGGGTGGGCCTAGCGCGGGCGTAGCCATGGCGGTGGCTGTGTACTCAGCGCTTACAGGAACCCCCATCAACAGGTCGGTGGCTGTGACGGGGATGATCTCGCCGGACGGCTCCGTGGGCCCCGTCGGTGGGGTGTACGAGAAGGCGCAGGCTGTGGCCCAGTACGGGGCGAAGGTCTTCCTCGTGCCCCCGGGGCAGAGCTTGGTCACAACCTACAGAGAGGTAGTCAGGAGGGTTGGCCCCTTCAGGGTCAGGACCTTCGAGCCCCAGGTCATCAACCTGACGGAGTACGCGGCCAGGAACCTGGGGCTCAAAGTGATCGAGATCTCCACGCTCGAGGAGGCGCTCAGGTACTTCTTCGGCGTGTCCGTCGGGAAGAGGCCTGCCTCAGAGCCCGTGCTGAGCACTGCTGCCAAGAGCAGGGTTGCCAGCGTGCTCTCCAAGCTCAGGGACCTGGCGAGCAGCGAGTACAACGCCACCAGCAGCTACCTGGAGCTCTCTGGCCTGAGCGCGCTGGCGAAGAGGGCTCTGAGAAGCTACCTGGACACGGCCGCCTCCCAGCTCTCCAGGGCTCAGAGCCTCGGCACAAGCCCTGCTGCCGCCTTCTTCTACACGTCCAGCCTCGCGTACTCGAGGTGGGTGAGGTACCTGGTGGACTACTACCTCGACCGCCCGCTCGAGAGCTCTGTGAGCGCAATCTCCGAGAGGGTTCAGAGGCTGCTCGACCAGGTGGAGGGCTTCCAGGTCTTCAGCGCTGTCGACCTCAGCTGTAAGATCCTAGCCGCAGACCTGGCTGTGAGGGCGTCGAGGCTGCTCAACGAGTCCGCAGCCACGTGGTCCTCGGACCCCGTCTCGGCGCTGCAGAGCCTAGCCTTCGCGTCAGCTCTCACCGACGAGGCGGAGGCCTGGGCCAGTAGCCTCGCCGTGGGGAAGCCCTCGGCGCTTCCGAGCGTCCCCGAGTCCTACATATCCGTGGCCAGGTCTACCTGGTCCTACGTCTACTCCGTGCTCAGCCAGACGGGCGGGGACGTTACGCTCGTCAGCCTGTCTAACACGTACCTGCGGGCAGCGATGTCGCTGTACTCCAGCGGGAGGAGGTTCCTCGCCAGCATAGCCGCTGCGAGGAGCATAGCTCTCGCTGAGGCGGCGCTGCTGCAGCTGCAGATGTCGGCGACCGGTAGCAGGGTCTACCTGGGCATTGCGAGGGAGCAGGCGCTCGCGGCAGCCTCGGAGCTGGCCGACAACATCCCCGCCGCGTACTTCCTCGGCCTCGGCGACGCCGCTGGGGGCGACGGCGACAGGCTGACCTACTACAGGGTTGCAGCCCAGCTGGGCAGCCTCGCAGCGGACATCTCAAAGCAGCTGGGAGCCACTATGGCCGCGCAGCCTTATCCTCCGCAGCAGCCGCAGCCCACAGCCCCGCAGCAGCCCACCACCCCTGAGAGGCCGAGAGGCCTGCTCGACCAGCTGAAGGACCTCCTAGCGCGGATCGCGCTGGCTCTGGAGTCATTCCTCAAGTGGCTGAAGCGGCTGCTCGGGCAGGGCTAGGTGCACGGCGAAAGCAATATCACGGAGCGTGAGCACATTACTACGAGGTGCTATGTCGGAGGCTGTGCTGGTGGGCGAGAAGCCTGCTAGCTCGTACGTCCTCGAGCTCATGGAGCGCTTCAGGAAGGGTGAGAAGAGGGTTCTGGTCAGGGCGCTTGGGCACAACATCTCGAAGGCGGCCTACGTTACGGAGTCCGTGAAGAGGCTGACGGGGGGTAAGACCCGCTATGGGAGGATCTCCATATACAGCGAGGAGGTGGACAGGGAGGCTGAGGAGAAGTCTGTCCCAGCTATAGAGATCGAGGTCTTCTTCGAAGGCTAGGCGCGCGCCCAGTAGTGCCTGCCAACCCCGTAGAAGCTCCTACCCCAGTTGTGGAGCGGTAAGTCCACCTCCTTGAAGGCCCAGCCCGACCTCTCGTTGAAGTACCGCTCGTCTGCGCGCGCAGCCTCAACCCTGCCTGCGAAGAACGTCACATCCTCTGCTCTCAGCTTGTCCCTCACAGTGCACTCCAAGACGCCCACGGCCCCCTCGACCACAGGCGCGGAGACTCTCTCCCCCTTCCTGTGGGGGATCGCGGCAGCCTTATCCTCCTTCCTGCCGCTCCTGCTGCCCACGTAGTACAGCTTCTCGAGCATTGAGACCGGGA
>JAJHRT010000101.1 GCA_020833575.1 Thermofilum sp.
AGAGCTCGGCCGCGTAGCTCAGCGCGGCACCGAGGTTTATCGTGTCCACACCCCACATGTCCGCTAGCCTGTTGAGCCGCGCTACCTTCCTGAGGTCTCCTATGCCCAGGTTTGAGCCCAGCATCGCCACGTTCTCGTAGTCGAGCTCGGAGACCGCCCCCTCGTCGTCGAGGATGCAGTTGCCGCAGGTCATGTTGCAGTTCGGGCACCCTCTCTGCTTCACCTTCAGCTTCTCCATCGCGAAGCCGTCTATGGAGCTGCTCTCCTCGAATACTCCCTCGCTGAAGTTATACGTTGGAAGCACGCTGTTCTCTTGGGACCACTGTATGGTCATCATCGTGCCTTGTCTCATCCAGAAGGCGTAGGCGGGCTTGCGCTTAATCTCCCTGTAGGCGTCCGCCGCCAGCCGCCTTAAAGCCTCCTTGTCGGCAACCTCCGGCTCCGACGACCCCTTGAAGACGATGGCTTTCAGGTTCTTGCTGCCCATAACAGCACCTATCCCAACGCGCCCCCCGCTCCGCCCCTCCTGCGAGATCACAGTGGCGTAGGCCACTTTCCTCTCCCCCGCGGGGCCTATAAGGAGGATCCCCGCCTCCCTGCCATGCACCTCCTCGAGCCTCTTCTGGGTAGTGAAGGTATCCAAGCCCCAGAGCTCCTCCGCACTAAGCAGCTCCGTCTTGCCGTCCTCGACGTACAGGTACACAGGCTTCTCAGCTCTGCCCCTCACGACCACAGCGTCGTAGCCAGCCTTCCTCATCTCGACTGCCGCACGCGTACCTATGTTACCGTCGCCATACCCATGCGTGAGTGGGCTCTTCGAAGCCACCACAAGCTTTCCTGTGCTAGGCCCCGGGAGCCCGGTAAGCGGGCCTGCCGCCACTATTAGGAGGTTTTCCGGGGATAGGGGGTCTACACCTGCCGGGGCGTGGTCCCACAGTATCCGGGCTGCGAACCCCCTCCCCCCGACGTAGTCGAGAGCCAGCTTTGCATCGTAACTCTGCACGGAGAAACTCTTGCGCGAGAGATCCACCCATAGTATTTTGCCGGTCCATCCCTTCATAAGCTTTCGGCGATGTTTATTAGAGTTCGACGATTAAAAGGTTACTTCCAGCTCTTAGCACGCAGAGAGCCTTTGGCTGGAGAGCTTTCGTAGGTTGCCAGCTCGGGGCGTAGCTAACTATTTTAGAGCCCTGTGAGCTGAGCTTGCTCGGCAGGCGATGGTTTCGGAGGATTTCATCAAGCTGTTCGCGGCGAACCTGACAAACTGGGTGGAGGCTCAGAAGAACTTCCTCAACTCCGCCTCAGTAATAGAGAAGGAGCTGGAGAAAGCTGACAGGCTCGAGCTCGTGCTCGCGACAAGAGCAGCTTTTGCGCACATTGTCAAGACCGTGGAAGCGTTTGACAAATGGCTGCAGGACCCGTTCATAGTGGGCCACATGCCCAGGGAGATGCTCGTCGAGATCCAGAAGAGCGTGTGGGAGATACTCAAGAAGCTGCTCGAGCTGGACATCAAGCATACCTCCGAGTTCAGGGACCTCATCTTGCAGCTGGCCGAAAGCGGGAAGCTCCACCCCCTGCTCTTCATACCAAGGGAGCGGGGTGGAAGAGAGGACAGGTTCTCGATAAGTTACTAGGAGGGCCACTGGGGGTTAGCCCTTGCCCTACTTGACTTTCTCCGAAGCCGTGAGGAGGCTGGAGGAGGCTGGTGAGGTTGTAAGCATTGAGGAGGAGGTTTCCGCCGAGGTGGAGGCCCCCCTGGTAATCAGGGAGCTTGCATCCTCCACTGGTAAGGCGGTTCTTCTCAGCAGGGTTAAGGGCAAGGACTACCCACTGGTATCCGGCGTGTACTACAGGAGGCAGCCGCAGCTGTTAGGTCTAGGAAGCCTGGAGGACGTTGGGCAGAGGTACCTCTCCTGGCTCTCAATGTTCGACAACCCCCTGCTGGAGCAGGTCGACAAGCTCTCAGCGATAGCTTCGATAGCCTGGTTATCCGACCACTTCCCCAGGGTTGTCAGCGTCTCTCCCAGTCAGTTCAAAGTGATCCAAGGCTACGAGCTGGACGCGGCAAGCATCCCCGCGCTGAGGCACTCCGTGGAGGAGGATGCAGCGTATATTGTAAACCCCGTTGTCCTGCTTAAGCCCTCCAGGTCGAAAAACCTTGTGGTGTTATCGCTTCCCGTGGGCGTTCTCGACGAGCGTACGCTCCTCTTAGTGGTCCCACCCCGGTCGCGAGCATACCATGTGATTGGCGAGGCTGCAGCCAGCAGGGACAGAGTTATCGCCGCGGTGCTCGTGGGCGCCCCGCCCCCGCTGCAGCTTGCCGCTGCTATCGAGTGGGCAGGCTCCCCCGGCGCCCTCTTCCTATCAGGCCTGTTGTCCGGCTCCTACACGCCAATAACCAGGATCGTGGATGAGATCCCGCTCCCGGTCGGGGCAGAGGCCGCACTGGTAGGAGAGATAGAACCCGGCGACACCAGGCCCGGAGGTCGGGTAATGCTGGAGGACGGCTACCTGGCGCCCGAGCTGCCGCACCCAGTTGTTAGGTTGAGGAGGCTTGTGCTGCAGAAGAGCCCTGTCTTCTACACATCGATTATCGACCGCGAGGCCAGCGACGTGGTCGAGATCTCTAGGTGGAGAGACTTCTTTCTCCTGCTATACCTGCGCAGGTTTGCTCCTTTTGTGAAAAACCTGAGAATCCTACCTGATGACGCCTTTAGGACAATTGTCGTTTCTGTAGAGCGTGCTAGTGCTAGAGATCTGCTTAAACTAGGTATGTTCATATTGTCAATTAACGTAAGTCCAAGGCTCGACACAGTAGTATTTGTTGATAGAGACGTTGACGTAAACTCGCCCCCAGACATTCTCAGGGCACTCCTCAGGAATGTTGACCCCGGTAAGGATGTTACCCTCATGCCCTCCCAAGGGGGGAGCAGGGACGCGGAGGCTGAGAACTACGCTATAGTAGACGCTACATCCTCCAGAAGCAAGGCTGCCGTCGAGGCAGGCGGTGAGACGGCTTCCAGGTTGAAGGAGCTTGTTAAGCGGCTAGCGCTCCAGCGCCCATCTGGCTTCTGAGAAACCTGCAAACTTCGCACAGAATATTCTCCCTTTCGATCTCCTCGCGCAGAAGCTTCTCTGCCACGCTTCTCAAGTAGTTCAACAGCTCGGGGTTATCCAGCTGCTTCCACACCCCCCTCTGCTCGTTCAAGTACCGGCTCACGCTCGACTGACTCACCCCAAGTAGCTTCGAGATCTGAACCTGTGAGAGGTCGTACTCCCTGTAAAGTATGTTTACGAGGAGGCTCTTAACCCTAGGCAGCCACCGCCTGCTGATGCTCTCGCAAGGAGCCTGCATGCCCCTCACTCTGCTTATGACATGGTCAAGTATATGTTTCTTTCCCTAGTGTACCGAACCCCCTTGTGAAATCTCTGTTTAAAATAACCTGGGACCACGCATGGCACCTGGAAATCTCTTTTTACAATTAACGGGGTTTTCATTGTTGTAAGAGAGTTCAAGAGAATTTTAGGGAGCAAAGGATATATACCTCCCATTGGAACCCACTCATGGTGAAGCGGCATGAGCCAGAAAATCACGGCCTACTGCGTTAAGTGCAGGAAGACCGTAGAGATGAAGAACCCGCAGCAGGTGACCCTCAAGAACGGCAGGCTCGCCTACAAGGGCACCTGCCCGCACTGCGGCACCACAGTCTACAGGTTCATCGGCAGAGTCAAGCAGTAAAGGCCGGAGAGCACCTGAAAAATAAAAAAGATTTTTTTCTCCTGAGTCGGGTTCTCGGGAATCGGCAAAAATAATACCTCCTTTTGCCACTTCAAGGAGGGCTGGTAGCCGTGGCTGCGTCAACTCTCCTGGAAAAGCTCGAGCAGGTAATCCCCGGCTTCCAT
>JAJHRT010000102.1 GCA_020833575.1 Thermofilum sp.
CCGTACCACATGCTGACTAGCGTCAAGGCGGACCCGGTGGCGGGCGGCATCATGTCTCAGGAGGTTGTTGTCCGTGTTGAGAAGGTGTGAGGGGTGAGGGGGTATGGCTAGGTACGGGATGGTGATAGACCTGAACAAGTGCGTTGGGTGCGGGGCCTGCGTGATGGCTTGCATCACCGAGAACAGGAGGGAGCAAGCCCTCAAAGCTATCGAGGAGGGCTTGCAGGCCCTTGAGAACTTCAAGAAGAGGACCTACATCACAACGCACATACTAGGCACGTACCCCAACGTGGGCATTGTCTACATGCACATGATCTGCCAGCACTGCGAGAACCCACCCTGCGTCTCTGTGTGCCCCACGGGGGCCAGCTACAAGACTAGGGACGGCATAGTGCTCGTGGACAAGGCGAAGTGCATCGGCTGCGAGTACTGCGTTCAGGCCTGCCCCTACGGCGCCAGGTTCTGGGACCCCTACGTCCGGGCGATCGACAAGTGCACCTTCTGCGTGCACAGGCTGGCCAAGGGCCAGGAGCCCGCGTGCGTCTCAACCTGCCCCACCGGGGCCAGGGTCTTCGGCAACCTGGATGACCCCGGCAGCGAGGTCTCGAGGCTCGTGGCCTCCGGCGCCGCGGTCGCGCTGAAGAAGGAGGAGGGGACCAGCCCCAAGGTGTTCTATGTGTTCCCCATGAGGAGGAGGAGGTGAGGGTGTATGATCGAGGTGCAGCACGCCTGGGACATTAGGATCGTGCTCGACCTCACCTTCGGCGGTATGGGGGTCGCGGCGTTCATCATCGCCTTCCTCTACTACCTCAGGGGCGAGAAGGAGTTCAACGTGAAGGCAGCCCTGGCCGGGATGATATCGCTGCTCATAGGCCTCCTGATACTGGTCACCCACCTGGGCAAGCCTGAGGCGGCCCTATACACCGTGCTCTCACCCAACCTGAGCTCGGTGATGGCCTGGGGCGTCTTCTTCAACATCCTAGCCCTGGTCTTCGGAGGCCTCTTCGCGCTGCCCGGCCTAGTTAAGCTGCCCTACGCTGGGAACGAGAGGGTCATGAGGCTCCTCGGCGCGCTGGGCTCCGCCTTCTCATTCCTCGTGATGGCGTACACGGGGACTCTGCTGGCCCGCACCTCAATACACCTGTGGAGGTCTCCCGTGACACCGCTGCTCTTCATCCTTGTAGCCCTGTCGAGCGGTGTAGGCCTCTGCGCCCTCGTGGCGGTAGCCCTGAAGAAGGACGTCCCGAGGGAGCTCGTGGACTTCTCCATGATCACGACCTTCCTGGCCTTCGTGACCATGACGCTGTACTTCGCCGTCGCCGACATCTCGACCGAGGCCTTCAGGTACTCGGTGCACCTGATGCTCTCCGAGCTGGCGGGCGCTACCGCGGCCCTCTACCTGCTGGGCTTCATCGCGCCCTTCGCTGTCTACTTCTACAACAGGAAGAAGCCCTCGAGGACCAACCTGGTTGTGCTGGCAGTGCTCCTGATACTCCAGAGCCTCCTGGCGAGGTTCCTAGTAGTCTACGCCGGCGCGATAGAGCTGCCCTGGTGAGACGCACATATAAAAAAAGAAGCTTGTTTTTTCTCCGCGAGAGTGATTCTCCGTGGTAAACGACACTCTGTTCCTTGAGAGAGCCCTCGTGTACAAGGTTCTCAGCCTGGCGCTCTACACTCCGAGCGACCAGGAGGCCCAGAGGGAGCTGAGGAGCCTAGCCCCCAGGCTGTGGGAGCTCTCCGCTCTCCCCTTGAGCAGATCCACCGTGGAGTACTTCGTGAGCTCCTGGGATAAGGCCTGGAGCGGCTCGCAGGAAGCCCTGAGGGTGGAGTACACGCGGCTCTTCGTCAACGACTACCCGGAGCTCAAGTGCCCACCCTTCGAGACCTACTGGGCGACGGGGCAGCGGACGATCTACGGCAGCGGCTACGAGTCCCTGCTCCAGCTCTACCGCGCAGCGGGGCTGGACAGAGCGCCGGGAGTCGGGCTCCCCCTTGAGCACGTAGCCCTCGAGCTGGAGCTAATGTACTTCCTCGTGCTCTCCAGCCTCTCGAAGCCCGAGCTCCTGTGCCCCCAGGAGAGACTCTTCGCGGAGCACATATCGAGGTGGGCGCGGCCTTACTCGCAGTGCCTGGAGGCCAACGCCACGCTCGACGCCTACAAGGCCACAGCCAAGCTCCTGCGCGAGCTGGCCGATGCGGAGGAGAAGCTCTTCGCGGAGCACACCTTCTGCGCCTGAGGTTCTCCCGGGGGTCGCCGGGCTGAGTGTGCATCGCCCTACTCTAGCTCGGGTTGTTAATGTAGATCTTTCATGAACAGGGTCGCAAGCCTTATTTCCCCAGGTTCCAGCGGAGTCCTGCCACGCGATTGGTAGGTAGGGGGTGCTGCGATGCACCAAACAAGCTCCTGAGGAAGAGAGTCGTAGTGAGGGCGCCAGCGTCCATAGCCAACCTTGGTCCCGGCTTCGATGTTCTCGCGGTCTCTCTAGAAGGACTTTACGACGTTGTTGAGGTCTCTCTCAGCCCTGGCTCGGGCAGGATTTGCGTCGAGTCCCGCGGCTTCGACGTCCCCTCCGGGGAGGGTAATGTCGCCTACCACGTAGCCAAGCGCTTCGCGGAGAAGTTCCCGACAAACGCGTACGATATTCACATCAGCGTCAGTAAGGGTGTGCCGCCTGCGAGCGGTCTCGGGAGCTCGGGCGCGACGAGCGCGGCGACCGCTTACGCGCTCAACGTGCTCTTTGGCGCTGGGATGGACGAGGGGGAGCTCCTCAAGCTCGCAGGGGCTGGCGAGGCTTTCGCCGCCGGCACCCCGCACTACGACAACGTGGCGGCGAGCCTCTTTGGGGGGTTTGTGATTCTCGACCTGAAGGGCGGTAGAGTCCTCAGGCACACTCCCAGGAGGAGGATCCCCATTGCTGTTGTAACACCGAGAGTAGGCGGTCTCCAGGGAGTTAAGAAGACAGAGCACGCGCGGTCTCTCCTGCCTAAACAGGTGAGCCTAGAGTCTCATGTGAAGCAGTCTTCCTCTCTCGCTAAGCTCATCTACGGTATTTTAACGGAGGATGTAAGGGTGATCGGAGAGGCTGTCTCAACGGACTACATCGTTGAGCCTTGCAGGGCGAAAATGATACCCTTCTACGACGAGATAAAGCGTCTCGCCCTGAGCGAAGGGGCGTACGGCTTTAACATATGCGGGGCGGGCCCCTCGGTCTTCCTCCTCCACGAGGACGCAGCCGCTGCTGGGAGAATCGCTGAAAGGATCAAGGAATACCTCGCCGAGAGGGGGGTGGAGGCGTACTCCTTCGTGTCCAGTGTTTCCTCGAGAGGCGTTGAGGTGCTCGAGGTGGTGAGGTGAGACCCACTTATAAGGTGCTCTCGCCCTCTCACCCGACCAGACGTTGCCGCTCAGCCTTAAGGAAGTACTTCGAGATCGTGTCCGGGTCTTTCAGAGCGTGGCCCGTCGCAACCAGGACGCTGATGCTGTCCTCCTCGACGATCCCTTGCTCGAGTGCCTTCCGGTAGCCGGCAAGGGAGGCTGCGCCAGCGGGCTCCACGCCCACTCCCTCCAGAGCAGCGAGATCCCTCATGCTCCTGATGATCTCCTCGTCGGAGACCGCGATGAACGTACCTCCTGACTCGCTGACGGCCTTCAGAGCCTTCAGCCAGTTGACAGGTCTCCCAATTCTGATAGCCGAGGCTATGGTGGAAGGTCTCTCCACGGGCATGAGCGAGTCTCTTCTGGCAGCCCAGGTTTTCACCAGCGGTGCCGC
>JAJHRT010000103.1 GCA_020833575.1 Thermofilum sp.
CTCTCCGTCAGGCCTGTCCTGCCGACCTCCAGCCCGAAGACCTTGGTCACCGCGGTTCCGACGGCTCCTGGGAACTCCTCAGCCAGCCCCGCGAGGTTGCTGCCGGCGACGTAGCCCATCTTGTTCGCCACGGGGGCTAGCGGGAACCAGTCGGGCTTCCCGGTCACCAGGTTCAGCGACTCGGCAGCGTCCCCGGCGGCGTAGACGCCCTCCACGTTGGTCCTGAGCAGGGTGTCCGTCCTTATGGCGCCGGTCCTGCCGAGCTCCACGCCGAGCTGCTTGGCCAGCTCCACCTCCGGCGTCACGCCTATCGCTGTGAACACCGCGTCCACGCTGTACTCCCCCTTATCTGTCACCACCTTCCTGACGGAGCTCTCGCCGACCAGCTCCACAACCCTCTCGCCCAGGTGCACCTCCACGCCATTGCGCCTGAGCTCCTCCTCGACGAGCTTCGCCATCTCCGGGTCAAGCGTGGGCATGACCTGCGGGAGTATTTCGAAGAGTACTACTTCCTTCCCGGCCCTCGTGAGGTTCTCGGCCAGCTCGACGCCGATGTAGCCAGCGCCCACGACGGCAACCCTCCTCGCCTTCGCCAGCACCCTCTGCGCCCTGTCGGCGTCCTCGAGCGTCCTGAGCGTCAGGACCCCTTCCAGTTCGGCGCCCGGCACGTTTAAGCGCCTGGGCCTCGCCCCTGTGGCGATGAGCAGCTTGTCCCACTCGTAGGCGACCTCGCTGCCGTCAGCGCTCCTAGCCCTCAGGAGCCCTGGAGCTACCTCGACGACCTCCGTCCTCACGTGCACCTCGATCCCCCTCTCCTCGGTGAACACCCTGAGGGGGTAATGCACGAGGTCCTCGAACCTCGAGAGCCCCCCGAGGAAGTATGGTATGCCGCACTGCCCGTAGCTGACGTAGGCGCTCCTCTCGAACACCACGACCCTGAGGTTCGGCTTGAGCCTCTTCACCCTCGAGGCGGCCGTCATCCCGGCGGGCCCGCCGCCCACTACTATGACACTGGCTTTTTCTGGCACGCACTCCTCAGCGGCGTGGGCCTTTTATTTCTGCCTCGCCAGCGCCCCGCTTAACCACTCGAGCTCAACTCCGCCCAGGAGCGGCAGCGGCGTCAGCGGCGAGAGGCCCTGCTTCACGAGGCACACGTCGCTCCCGGGCGTGACGCACGGGTAGTCCTCCTCCAGGACCCACTCCCTCATCGCGCACTCGCCGCCGGAGCACTGGTACACCCTGCTGGTGAAGGCCCTCTCGGGTTGGGCGGGGACAACCTCCTTGGACCCGAAGGCGGGGACGTTCAGGTTTAGCGCGGGAACCGGCCAGCTGCTCGGCAGCATCTCGAGGACGTTGAGGGCTATCTGGGCAGCCTCCCTGAAGGCCCCGTCGGGGAGGAGTTGGTACTCGCTCCTGCGCCTAGCGACCAGGGACACGGCTATACCCCTCAGGCCGCGCAGGGCGCCCTCGAGGACCGCTCCCACGGTGCCCGACGAGAGGATGTCCCACAGGCCCAGGTTGGGCCCCTCGTTCACCCCGCTTACAACGACCTCGCAGCAGCCCTCGAAGACTTCGAGCGCAACCGCGATGGCTGACGCGGGCGTCGAGTCCACTATCACGGCGGGGCACCCCATGAGCTCGGAGACCCTGTAGCGGGTTCGGAAGGCGACCGCCTTCGAGGAAGCACTCCTCTGGCCCTCCGTGGTCGCCACTACTACCTCGTGCCCCCTCTCCAGGCACTCTCTCACGACGGCCGCTAAACCCCTGCCAATCCCGTCGTCGTTCGCGACGAGGACTCTCATCACCCCTCACCCCGTGAAAACTTACTTATCTGCAGCGCTTCTAGCGCGCGCTATGGGCTACGAGCTCGGGGACGAGATCCTGGGGAGGCTGAGGGGCACGTTCCAGCTGTCCAGTGGGGAGTTCGTCGCCCTCTCGGCGAGGAGGGATGGAGACCCCTTCAGAGTGCTCGTCGCCGTCATAATCTCCCAGAACACGAGCGAGAGGAATGCCTTCGAGGCCTTCGGGAGGCTTAGCTCCTCCGTCGGCCTGACCCCCGAGGCCATCCTCAAGGCGGGTGTCGACGCCGTCAGAGAGGCTATAAGGCCTGCAGGCCTGCAGGACTCCAAGAGCGCCGCCATCGTGGAGGCGGCTAGGCTCACGCTGGAGAAGTACGGCGGCGACCTGCGCAGGCTCCTGGAGCTAGGCGAGGAGGCTGTGCGGAGAGAGCTCACCGCGGTAAGGGGTATTGGGTACAAGACCGTCGATGTTTTGCTGGCCAGCTTCGGCTACCCCGTGCTGCCTGTTGACACGCACGTGAGAAGGGTTGCGCGCAGGCTCGGTCTCTCCAGGAGCTCGAGCTACCTGGGAATTCGGAGAGACCTCGAGCGGGTCTTCCGCCCCGAGGTGAGGTTTGAGGCGCACCTGCTCCTCATCAAGCTCGGGCGTGAGGTCTGCAAGGCGAGGGAGCCGCGCTGCGCAGGCTGCCCGCTCAGCGACCTCTGCGCCTACTACAGGGCCCAGCTGCGCGCGGCTTAAAAGATACCCCTTTATCCGGCTCTGCTCTCTTTCCCACCGTGCTGTCGGGCAAGGAGATACGCCGGCTGATAGAGGAGGGGAAGCTGGTCATAGAGCCCTTCAGCGAGGAGATAGTCAGGGAGAACGGCGTCGACCTGAGGATAGGCGACGAGGTTGCTGTGCTGCTGAACAACCCGGAGCCCCTGGATCCCGATAGGCTGCCGGAGGTGGACCTCTCGAACTACTACAAGGTCTTCAAAACCGACTCGTTCGTCCTTCAGCCCTACATGAAGGTGCTTGTGACAACGCTCGAGTACGTGAAGATGCCGGACGACGTCGCCGGCCTGATAGGGGTCAGGAGCACCTTCGCGCGCCTGGGAGTCTCCATCCCGCCCACCCTGATAGACGCGGGCTTCGAGGGGGAGCTCACGATCGAGATTCACGGGGGAGCATTCCCCGTGGTTCTGAGGAAGGGCATGCGCTTCGCCCACGTGGCTTTCTACAGGATCGAGGGCGAGCCGGTCAGGTACCTGGGCAAGTACCTCGGGCAGAGGGGCGTGACCCTGCCGCGCTGAGACAGGTGGGCAAGAAGGGAAACCCTAATATCGTGCTTTTTCGGGGCAGACTCTGGAGCTGTGTGTAGCTGGGTGAAGCTGCCTAGGGAGAGCGAGGAGGGGAACATCGAGTACAAGTCCACGCTGCGGGGGGCTGACCGCGAGAGGGTGGAGCGCCTAGCTACTCAGATGAAGTACAGGCTTTTCGAGGGCGGAGGGGAGGCGATCTACGTACTCGGCGTCGACGACGAGGGAAACATCGTCGGCTTGAGCGAGGAGGACGAGAGGGAGAGCCTGAGGCTGCTGGAGGAGGCTGCCAGGGAGGCGGGCGCGAAGCTCAGGCTGCTCTCCAGGGATATTGTCGGCGGCAAGACTGTGCTCAGGCTTCTCGTCAGGTCGAGCAGGGAGGACAACCCCCCGGTTCAGATAACAGTCGCTGTGGTCGGCAACGTGGACGCTGGCAAGAGCACGACTGTCGGCGTGCTGTGCACGGGGGAGCTGGACGACGGCAGGGGCAGCAGCATGAGGAGGGTGGCGCGCTTTGCGCACGAGATAGCCACGGGGCGCACCTCCTCTGTCACCGTTAGGGTGCTGGGCTTCGACGTGGACAGCAGGCCGGTCAACTGGGGGCTGCCGAACCCCTTGGACGAGGCCCAGATCTACCTGAGCTCCAGGAAGGTCGTGAGCATAGT
>JAJHRT010000104.1 GCA_020833575.1 Thermofilum sp.
CGTCGGGGAGCACGATCGAGTACTTGTAGATGCCCGGGAGGTGGGCGACGTTCGCTGCCTGCTCGAGCGTCAGGTCCTCCTTCATCTTGCTAAGCAGAACCTCGTCTGCGAGCACTAGCGCGGGGACCAGCATCCCCGGCTTGTAGTCCCTGGGTATCTCCCACATGTACTCCGTTATCCTCCTGAGCGGGGGGACCATAACCCACCATCCCTGCACCGCAGCCGGCTCGGATAAAGGTTTTTATCCTGCGAGGATAACTTATCCCCACGTGAAGATAGTTGTTGAGAGGGAGCTGACCAGGGAGGACCTCGACGCGAAGCCGGGGGATAGGAGGTACGACAAGCTGTTCTCCGCTTACGAGGAGGAGGGGGATGAGAGCCTCCACTGGACCATAAGGGAGGAGAAGGACGCGGGGTTCGTGAGGCGCCTCCTCTCGCCCAGGATGCTCGAGCTTGTGGAGGCGCTCGCGAGGAACAGGGGCTTGAGCGTCACTGAGCTAGCCGAGGTCCTGGGCCGCTCACCCTCCAACGTGTACCGCGACCTGCTCTTCCTGAAGAGGCACAAGCTGCTGCGCTTCGAGAACAAGGGGCGCAAGAGGATACCGCTGCTCACGCTTAAGCGGATCACGCTGCAGATCTAGATGTCGACCACGTACTGCAGGTACCACCTCCCGCCCTCGCTCCATATCCTCATCATGTGGTAGGTGGCAGCCTTGACCAGGACCCGCGACTCGTGCCTCTCGGGGTCGTACCTCTCGCCCCGCACTCTCACCTTTACCCGCCAGCCTTCAGGCCCCTGGAACAGCTCGACGCCATCCACCCTTGACACGAGGAAGGCTTCCTCGTCGAATAGCACGATGAGGCGCTCGAGGAGGTTGTAGAGGAGGTTCTCCAGGTCCATGCCCTCGGCCTCCACAATCCTCTCCTCGCGCGCCTCCACCCTGGAGAGGTCCGTCATGACCTCGTACATCCCGAGGATCGCGGAGGCGAGCGCCTCCTCCAGGCTACCACCCCAGGCCCTCACGAGCACGTCTGCCGTGTGCTCGAGTATCTCGAAGCCGCTGCTCCGCGAGCTCATAGCCCGGCACCGGGGCGCGCCAGGCCCCTCTGGGACACCCACTCCTTCAGGAGCCCCTTCAGCACAACGGGAGCGCTCCTTAAATCCTTTAGCGAGCACCCACCTGTGAGGAAGATGGCCACCCGCAGCTCGCTGATGACCCTCCGCAGGTATCTCTCGGCCGCGTCCACACCGCCCTGGTAGAGAGCCTGGAGCACTGGGCGGGCGAAGCCGGCGAAGTCGGCGCCCAAGCGCAGGGCCTTGGCCACGTCGACGCCGGTCCGCAGGCCGCCCGAGGCTATAAGGAAGATGTCCGGCAGCACCGCCCTGACCTCTAGGATGCTGGCTGCCGTGGGGACGCCCCATGCGGAGAACGTCCTGGACATCTCCTCCAGGTCGTCCAGCCCCCTCATCCTGGCCCTCAGGCCCTCGATCACCGCGAAGGAGGTACCGCCCGCCCCGCCGACATCGATCCCCCTGACCCCGGTGCCCCTGACCAGCGCGGCAGCCTCCTTGGAGAAGCCCTCGCCAGTCTGCTTGAGTATCACGGGGACTGGTGAGAGCCTGACCAGCTCGCGCAGCCTGTCGAGGAAACCTCTCGCCGACGGCTCGCCCTCCGGCTGGAGGGCCTCCTGGAGCGGGTTCAGGTGGACGGCTAGGGCGTTCGCGCCCACCATCTCCACTAGCTCCAGGACCTGGGCCTCGCTGAGCCCCTGCGCCACCTGGCTCGCGCCGATGTTCGCCACTACGGGCACGTCGGGGGCGACCCGGCGGACCACGGAGAAGGTCCTGGCGAGGCTCTTGTCCTCCAGTGCTGCCCGCTGGCTCCCCACGCCGACGGGTATGCCCAGCCGCTGGGCCACCGTGGCCAGCGCGGCGTTTATCTTCTCCGCGAGGGCGGAGCCACCTGTCATCCCGCTGATCATGACAGGGGCGCTAACGCCAATGCCGAGGAACTCGGCGCTCACGTCAACTTCGCTCAGGGAGCAGGAGGGTATCGTGTGGTGGACGAGGATTACGTCCTCCAGGAGGGTGGATAGCCTCGAGCTCACATCCTCCTTGACGGAGAGCACTATGTGGTCGTCCTTCCTAGTGGAGATGCCCAGGCTCATGCTGTGTGCGACGCCGACACGCAGAGTGCGCAAATAGGTGTTTCGCCGCTAGCGCGCGTCAGGGCTTCTCGAACGAGAGGGCGGCGTAGGCGACTACCTCGCTCTTGTCCCCCGTCACGTCGCCGGAGTCCGCGTACTTGAGCAGCTCCACTCTGGTGTACCCCAGCTCCCTGGCGACCCCGATCAGCACCATGACGGGGCCGTAGCCGCACATGGAGATGTCCTCCTCTATCACGGCGTCGTACAGGCCCTGCGCGTCCAGCTCCTGCACCTTCCTCAGCGCGACGAAGTCCTTCCGCCTCGCCACCTCCGCTGGCACGTAGTGGCTCATGTCGCTGCTGGCCAGCACGTAGGCCTTCAAGCCCTGCTCGCTCAGGACCTTCGCGATCGCGCTGGCCACACGCGAGGCACCCCGGAAGTCCTGCCTCAGCATGGTGATGGGGACTATCCTCACGTCGTTCCCGAACACGAACTGCAGGAACGGTACTTGGACCTCGATCGAGTGCTCGTAGAGGTGCGCGGAGAAGTCGAACCTGATGAGCTCCTCACGCGAGGCAAGTAGCTTCGCCACCTCTACGTCGACCTGAACCTCGCCGAGGGGTGTCACCCACACTTCGTTCTCGTCGATGGCAACAGGCGCGCCTATACCGTGATGGTTGGGTCCGAGAATTATGACCACCTCCGGCTTACCCGCCTTGGCGAGCCTCAGGTATGCGTGAGCGGCGACGTGCCCAGAGTACATGTACCCAGCATGAGGAACAACAGCGCCTATGGCCCTGCCGGTGTAGCTCGGCGGGACCGGAGGCAGCTCGCCCGGCCCTAGCTCGTGGAGGAACGCCTTCCTTATCGCTTCCAGGAGCTCCTCCCTAGCTTTAGGGTAGAAGTAGCCCGCCTGAGCCGGGTACCTCTTCCGCATCTCACCTCGCAATCGAAAGCTGCTGAGAGGCTATAAGGCCTTCGCTGGCTAGACGACCTCTCCCGTGAGGAGCACCCGCGCCTCGAACTCTGACAGCGGCACGGGCAGCTCTCCGCTCGGCGGCAGGTCGCCCCTAGCCCTGAGGACCTCCCTGGCCAGGAGCCAGAACACCAGCGCGAGCGCCTTCCTCCCCCTGTTGTTCGTCGGAATTATCAGGTCTACGTAGCTGGTAGGCGAGTCCGTGTCGCAGAGGGCGACGACCGGGATTCCCATGGCGCCGGCCTCCATGAGGGCTTGCTCGTCGAGCCGGGGATCTGTTATCAGGAGCAGGGAGGCCTCCGTGAAGTGGGGCAGTGCGGGGTTGGTGAACATGCCCGGGGGCACTCTGCCTGTAACGACCTTGCAGCCCACGAGCCCGCAGAACTTCTTAGCGGGGCGGTGGGCGTACTGCCTCCCAGCCACCACGACAACCCTCTCCGGGGGGTACCTGGCGATGAACTTGGCCGCGATCCTGATCCTCTCGTCGGTCTTCTTCACGTCAAGGAGGTACAAGCCGTCGGGCCTAACGCTGTATATGTACGGCTCCATGAACTTGCTTTTCATCCTCGTGCCTATCCTGACACCCGCGGCTAGGTACATTTCAAGCGGTATCAGCAGCTCGCCAACCTC
>JAJHRT010000017.1 GCA_020833575.1 Thermofilum sp.
CTCCTGGAGTGCCTGGAGTTTCTCTTCTGGGCTCCTTGCTTCCATGACCTTTCTCCACTTAGCCTTAGCCTCAGGTGGGAGGTTCGCGGGCATTCAACCATACCCCTATCTCGTCGCCATGAGGCAGACGCGGTAAAGCTTTACGTTGTAACAGCTAGGGATGGGAGCCAACTCCCTACGTAATTAAAAATATATATTTAAAAATTCTTCAACATAAAAATGGTGATGTCGGGATGTCAAAAATAGTTTAAAACTTTAAAATTTATATAATTTAACAATGCCGCTAGATGCATCTATGACTAGGCGCTGCCTACCGGTGAGGACTGTGCTGTTCTGGGTGGGGGTGCTGAGCTCCACGAGGCACTCCCGGCAGTACACGCCTGTGGCGTTCACCACGACTGGGTAGCCGAGGTGGTAGGTGCCCCTGAGCGCTGCCCTCGTAATGGATGCTACCTGCACATCCCTGGCGAGGGCCCTGACGTCCGCGCAGGCCTCCCTAGCCAGGCTGTGCGGCCTCGCTGAGAAGAGCGCTGCGAGGACCATGGAGACCGCGGCCACGATCGCCAGGTAGATGAACACCCTCTCCAAGGCTACCCCCTCACAAGGACCTTCACTGGTACGCCGAACTCGTCCCTGAGCGTGTAGTTTCCCGGCACCGCCACGGCCCAGGTGCAGGGCCCGATCTGCCTTATCTCCGCCACGCCGTTGGGGTCGTAGATCCTCGGGCAGTAGACCAGCCCGCTCAGGCCCATTGAAAGGGGGCACGGCGGGGCGTCTGCGGGGGTGGGGAAGAACGGCGAAGCGTAGACGTGGCAGTACGTGAGGGTCGTGTTCTTGAGTATGTACGTGACTCCGCGCACGGTCTTCGAGAAGGTGTTGAGGACGCTGCCCGCCTGCGCGGACACGCCCAGCGCTACGGTCTCCGAGCCGCGTAGCGTGGTGATGGTGAAGAAGGTGTAGTTCTCGACCCTGCTCGTGGAAGCGAGGGACCTGTAGTACGCCTGGACCACGGGGTACATGAGGAGGGGCTCGCTGGCGTTGTAGGCCGCGAGCTCCCCCACGAGCCTGCTGAGGGTGTCGTTGCTGCAGCCCACCGCTAGGCAGTACCTCGCGAGGTGGATGAGCTGCGCCGACTGCATCGGCCCCCTTTCGTACGCGAACGCTGGCTCCGGCGGCCTGCTCGCGATAATGGCCAGGAGCGTCACCGCTAGCACGATCACGCCCAGCAGCGCGAACTGGCCCCTGCGCCTACGGCCTCGCACAGACCCTCACCCTGGTGACGGTCCCGTTGAAAGCGTCGTAGACTATGGCAGAGTAGCACACCCACGCGTCCCCACTCGTGACGGGGGTCCCGTTCACGTAGAGGGCGCTGGTGCCCGCTGTCTTGTTCAGCGCGTCCAGGAGGCAGGGGGCGGTCTGGCACTTGAGCAGGGCGTACGCCACGGCCCTCTCAGCGCTGACCTGGTGCACGGGCACGGCCTGTCTCGCGGCAGTGGCGTAGAGCAGCGCGGCTGTGACCGCGTACACGAGCGCTATGGCTAGGGCCTCTAGGTGCCTCATCACCCTCCCCTCGCAACCTTTGCTGCTGTAGTGTTGTACACGAGGAGCCAGCAGTACGCCCTGCCCTCCACCCTTGCGAGCGTGGCTATGCCCGCCCTCTCGCCCCTGAAGCTGACGTAGCCCGCCTCGACGTGGATCGGCTGCGGTAGGATGATGAGCGTCTCGGCGTAGGGCGCGGTGGCGTTGATAGCCTTGGCGACGAGCTGGGGGTAGGGCTCCGGCCTGCCGAGCCACAGCCTGCCAGCCAGCGCCACCAGGCCTGCGAGCAGCACGACCTCCGCCAAAACGATTAATGCCTCGTCTACTGCTGGCACGACCCCACCCTCACCTCGTATACCTCAATCTGCCTGGGGCCCGTGAAGCTGTACGACTCAATGCTCCCGGAGCTCCTGGCGTAGAACGAGTACGTTGCCTGCCCGGCGCTGTAGGTGCAGAGGCTCGCGCCTGTGTAGGGCGCTGCGCTGTAGTAATACACCCTTACCGTGTAGCCGCTGTCCTCCAGCTTGAGGTAGCTCGCAACGCCCGCGTGGGTCCCGTTCCCCCAGACGCGCCAGGGCTCAGGCGTGGATTCCTCGAAGACCGGGCCCTTAGCCCTGAAGGCGACGTAGACCCTCGCAGCCGGAACCCTGTACTCGACGCCGTCCAGCGTGATGTTGATGGTCATGGGCCTCGCCTCGACGCTGACCGTGACGCCGCTCAGCCTCCCAGCGAGGAGGGCCTTCTTGAGCTCGTAGGCCTCCTCGAACCTGTGCCCCGGCTGCGCGGAGAGGCCGCGCATGACGGCGTAGAGCGCAGCGCCCACCGCCGCGACTATTGCCAGCGCTAAGAGCACCTCCCTAACCACGTGGAGGGTAGGGAAAAAAAGGAATTATTTATTTTTAGCTCGCGAGTGAGCTACGCCCTGGGCGGGTAGACCGCCGGTATCGGGACTACTAGCTTGCCCTCCTGCGGCGCGGGGATGGCGTAGATGGCGAGGACGTACTGCTTCGTGTTGGGTATGCTCCTGGTTATCGTCTTCTGTCCCGGCACAAACTCCAAGCCGCTGTCCCTCCACACAACGGCGAAGGTGCTGTTGTCCCTGAGCTCCAGGTAGATGTCCGCGCTGTACCGCTGGTCTGTCCTCACGTCGAAGATGCTTATCGTGGCTGTGAGGCTGGAGCCCTCGCTGATTGCGTCGATGTGGGGCATGACGTACACGACGCTGAGCTGCGCGGGCTCCTGCATGGCCACCGGCCCCTCCGGGGTGCCCATGCTCGAGAGCCAGTAGGCTGAGGCAGTGATGCTCGTCACGCCCTGCGCGTACAGGTTCCAGGTGTCGTTCGTTATGCTCACCAGGAAGGTCTTGGAGGTGGAGTCGGCGGCGATGAGCGCGCCCTCGTAGACCTTGTTCCCGATCACCACCACGCCCACGATGCTGCTCGGCTGGCTCGGCTGTATGCCCGTCCTCGCGGGCGGGAGGTACTTCCAGCTCGCAGTGACCTTGAGGGAGAGGCCCTGCCTGAGGTCGCCGTAGGTGTAGATGGGCGTGGCGGTGACCTTGAGGGTGGAGACGACCACTGGCTCCTTGAACACCACCCTGGTCCCGTTGCCGAAGTCGTAGGTGTAGGTGAGGTTGTACACGGCGAGCGTTGTGCCGTTTGCGAGCCAGCAGGAGGTGTCATAGCTTCGCCCTTTGAGGGGCTTGTACGGGTCCCAAGCCGCAAGCGCGACAAAGTACAGCTCCCTGCCATCGACTTTCACGGTTGGAAGGGCTTCGCGGAAGTTTAGCTGCACTATCTTCATCCCTCCCCTCTCGATGACGGGCGGGCTCTGCCTCCAGCGCTCGGGGAGCTGGATCGCGAGGCTTGTCCCGTTGGGCAGCGGCAGCACCTCGACGCCGCCGCTGCTGTTCATGAGTATGGCTACGATGTGCTCCTTGACGGGGTAGGGCTCGGTGACGTTCAGTATCCAGGTGCCGTTCCAGGCCCAGTCGGCGCTCTCCAGCCAGGGCGTGGCGATGCCCTCGCCCGGCAGGTACATCGTGCCCAGACCAACCTCCCTCACCTGGACCTGCTGCCCAGGCTTCCGGACAGCATAGTAGGCAGTGACAGTGAGGCTGGTGGACAGGGTTAGCTGGATGTCTGGGTTGGCGGTGGTCAGGCTCCCATCCCCCCACTCCGCCTTCAAGTACAGGAACTCGAACCAGGCCGGAGCGCCCTCGTAGACCTCCCAGGTGACAGTGCCGCCTGACTGCACGTAGCCGCCTTCAAGCCTGGGCCTCTGGCTGCTCAGAAGCGGGAAGCTCTTGACGACCCGGCCGCTGAGGGTGTAGGGCAGGGGCTTCCTCGAGCCGTCGGGGCTCACCGCGTAGAGGTACAAGGGGCGGCTCGAATCCACTATTACCCTGGCCCCGATCGCGATGTTGAGGAAGTAGGACCCGGTCAGGTACTCGCCGTAGTCGGACACCAGCCTCAGCCAGTAGTCTGTCTGCACGGGCATGGTCTTCCGATCGACCAGGCTGCCAGCGGTGTAGCCCTGGGCAGCCAGAGTCTTGAGGTACAGCTCCACCTTGTAGCTCGGAACCTTCTCGTCAACACAGGCGTAGAACTGGTAGGAGGGGCTGTAAAAGCTGTTGAGAGTGATGCTCAGGGGCCGGCCGTACACGTCGTAGTAGTTGTAAACATCCCAGTACCTGCCGGTGATGCTCGCGGTGAAGTTCGCAGCCAACGTGCTGTTCACCACCGCGATGCGGATCGTGACGGGGCAGCAGATCCTACGGGTTACACCGCCGCCTCCGCCGCCGCTGGTGGTGGTGAGGAGCTGGAACCACGAGCGTATCTTGAGGATGTAGGTGCCGCTGTACACGGTGATGCCGCCGCCAACGCTGCCGCTCACCGCCCCAGTGTTGCTGGAGAAGTCGTAGCGGTAGTCCCCCTGGGCCGCGCTGAGACTCACGGTCGGGCTGTTGCTCCAGCTCTTCACAGTCTTCGCGCCAGTCGAGGTCCAGGAGAGGCTGAAGCTCGTGTACAGGTAGGGGTTCTCGGGGTCCAGGTGGGAGTCGTAGGCCGTGATGTTCACCATCGTGTCCTTGTACCACAGGGTGATGTAGTGGTAGGCGCGGAACTGGTACGTGCCATTCACCCTCCCCTGCCCGTAGAGCTTCGAGGCCTCGATGTAGAACTCGTCGCCGTGCTTCCACACGTAGCTACCACCCTCCAGCTGAGAGTATGTGCCGTAGTTAGGCATCGGGATCGTGATGTGGTAGGGGTCATCCTCCTTCATCTCCATGCCGTAGGTGTACCGCGTACCCTTGCCCTCCTTGTCCACTGCTGGCTTGTCGCCGGTCCTCGTATCCTCGCTGCTGAGGGCAAGGGCCCTGGTGGCGAGGAGGGCTAGCAGCACCACTACTGCTACTAGGAGCAGCCTCCTAGGCATCGGGAGTAGGGCGCAGAAGCAGTAGAAAAATATTTCCTGCTTGAGGGGGCTACCCCGCGACCTCGATCCTAATCCACATCTCACCGCTGCCCTCGATGTGTAAGTCACCTGGGCTCCAGTCCCCGGGTTCTAGACGCTCGCTGGGGCCGGCCATCGTCTTTCCCGGCTTGCAGGTCTCGCCCCACGCGATGTTGTAGCAGGTGACGTAGTTGTAGTAGTCCCTCTCGTAGTCGAAGAACTCCTCCATGCATGGTCTCGCGTAGTTGCACTGTACCAAGGCGTTGGCGTAAAGGTCTACGAGTTGCCTGTCGAAGGTGAAGACAGTGAGGGAGATTGTGCCGAAGTAAGTGCCCACGTCGAGGTACACGGGCCCGTTCCTGACAATCACAGCTATTCTCGCTGGTATCTGTCCTCCGTACTCGATGATGGCTGTGTAGTTGACGTAGACCCTGAGCTTCCTCCAGGGCGGCATCTTGACGTAGAACACCCAGTCCCTGCCCTTGACGTGGAACCACCCGCTAACCACCTCGTACTCCGCGTTGAAGGGGACTAGCATGGTCTTCGACGGCTCCGCGATGGTCTTTATCGTGGTGTTTCCAACCCAGATGTCGATGAGCGCCGCGGAGTAGTTCGCCTTGACGTACTCGACGAGCTGCGTGAACACCGCGTCCCCTGTGAGGTTCGCGTAGAGGTACCTGACGTGGAGGGGCTTGCTGCCGTTGAGCCAGCCGAGCAGGCAGGCCTTGTGCGTCTTGTTGTAGGGCACGCAGCCAGCGTCGTCAGCGCCGTAGGGAGCCACCTCCACCGCGAGGCTGCCGTTGAAGCCTAGCTGGAAGTCGCCCGTGTAGACCCTGCCTGTGACGTTCACCTTGACTGGGACGGTGACGTTTAGGAACCTGGCCGTGAACGCAACCCTCCTGAAGACCGCCGCGATAGTGGTGTTTCCGGCGATTGTGAGGTTGAGCCTCAGCTCTCCGCCCGCGTCTGTCCCGTTGACGAGCCAGCGGTCAAGGACGTAGCCCCTGTCGGGCATGGCCTCGAGCACGAGGGCGAAGGGCCTGGTGGAGCTCACCACGCCAGCCTCAGTCCCGTTCACCAGCACCCTGCCACCCTGGCTCGCCTCTACTGTTGCCGTGATTAGCGGGGGCTTCGGCTGGGGCTGTGCAACGTTCTGTGCCTGTGGCTGCGTAGCGTTCACAGGCGGCTGCGTCTGTGCTGGTGGCTGGCTCGGCGCCCTAGGCTGGAACATAAAGTAAAGCACCAAGGCGAGAGTCGCGGCCAGCACCAGTGCTAGCAGGGTTTTCCTCTGCATGTGCGGGATGGTTTTCCAGGTGCATAAAAGTTTGGCGTTACGCGATGTACCGGTGCCTCCTCTTGTGGAGCGTGTAGCCCAGGAGGGCCAGGGCTGCGAGGGCTATGAGGGGTGTCGCCAGGAGCGTGCTGGAGCCTTGGCTGGTGTTTTGCTTCGGGCTTGCGGGCTGCGGCTGAGTGGCGTTCTGCTGCGTGCTGAGCGTGCTGCTGGCTGGCATCGTGCTGTTTGATAGCGGGGTGCTGTTCTGCGGAGTGATTGTGCTTGCGGGTGGCTGGGTGGTAGGCGTGTTGTTCTGCGGCGTGGTGGCGTTCATGGGCGGCTGTCCGCTGGGCGTGGTGCTGCCCTGCGGGGCTGTGCTCGCGGGCTTGGGCTTCTCGAGGATGTAGAGGACGGTGTTCGCGTAGAGGAGGTAGTGCGTGCCAGTCTCCGCGGCTGCTGGTGGCGAGAACGCCTGGCGTGCTACCTCGCTGAAGCCTGTGCAGTTGAAGGTGCACGCGCACTCGTGGTCGCTGCAGGCGGCGAAGCCCTCCGATAGCCTGCTTATGGCTAGCTCCCTCCCGCTTGGGGCCGGCAAAGTGTACGTTGAGCCGTTCATGGCCACGATGACGACTTTTCCCGCCTCTGCGTAGGCGTAGCCGTCGAAGCCGTTGACTGGGTACAGCCTGTCAGGAGCGTTGCCAATAGCCCGTCCATTGTGGTATAGGGTCCCGTTCTTGACCCAGAGGGCGCCGGATGGAACTGCTAGGAAGGTCACGGCGCCCGTCTGGTGGATGTCCCAGAGGCCGAGGTCCAGGTCATAGACGAGGAGGTAGCTCTCCACCTGCATGCGCACCTTGCAGAGCGTCGGGGTGATGAGCAGAACCGCCTTTGAGCCAGCCTTGCCCGCGCCCAGCAGCCTGACGTAGGCTGGCACGGTGTGGCTGTCGAGCCTGAAGACCTGGAAGCCGTAGAGCGAGTAGACCGCGACGAAGTCCTTCGCCGTGACGAGGACGAACCTCGACCCGATGTATGCTTGGTCTCCACGCACCGTGAAACGCCTGCTCAGCCTGTCGTAGACTTCGACTTGCCCGCCCCTCCATATGGCGATGCGCTCGCCGTAGCCCTCGTAGATGTCGCAGCCCTCTATCGGACCGAGCTGCGCGAGCGGCCTGAGCGACGGTAGCTCTAGGACTGTCCCATTGTATAGGATAGCCTTAGTCGTGCTGTGGCACGCGACCTGGTGCACAATGATGGGCTCTGAGAAGGCTAGGGCTGGGAGGGCAGCGAGAAAGAGCAATAGGATTGCAAAGCTAGCCTTCGACCTTGACAAGGACGAGGTCACCTCTTGCGTCGCTCGTGGTGAGGTAGGTGTAGCACTGGACCCTGGGCAGGCTGGCGCCCCTGACGATGGTTGTGCCGTTGCTGTAGTAGAAGGTGGCCCTGAAGCGTGTCGAGGTGTAGCCGTTGGGGTTGTCCACATAATTGAGCGCTGTCAGCGCCTCGCTGTTCACGGCGCGGTAGCAGTCGTATGAGCCCGTGTAGCCTTTCTCCAGCCTCGCGTAGGCTGAGAGGAGGAGCGCTGCCGCTGCCACGGCGGCGAGTGCCACGAGGGCTGCGTCCACTCGCACGACCACCACCTACAGGCCGATGAGGGCTGGTGCTAGGCTGAGGGCTAGGAGGTAGGACGCCGCCAGCGTGGCCGCGAGCAATGGGAGGTAGATGGTGAAGAGGGTGGGCTTACCCTCCCTCGCGCTGCTCGTGGCAACGCTGAGCGCCAGGGCCGCGCTGGAGAGGACGAGGTCGATGCCCTGCTCGAGCTCCTCCACGCCCGCGAGGCTGAGGCCGGCCTGCGCCAGCGCCGCACCGCCAGCGGCGAAGAGCGGCTTGACCGCGATGGTGAAGGCGTAGATCGCGCTGACGAGAACCGCCTCTATGACGGCGTAGAGCATGAACACCCTCGTCTTCGACCTGAGGCGGAGGATGAAGTCCACGATCCTGGAGTAGTAGTCGTCGAGGCGCTCCAAGAGCTCGTAGCCGCCGTGCAGCAAAACCTGGTAGAGGCTGAGGCTCGCGGCCGAGGCCAGCGGGCTTGAGGGCTTGAGCAGCTCCTCTGGCTCCCTTACGAAGCCCTCCCTGACCAGGGTGTGGAAGGGGTTGCCCACGGCCCTGGCAGCCGCGCGGACCATCTCCCTGGCGCGGAGCACCTCTCCCACCTCCCCCCTAACGTAGTACACGTGGAGGGCCGCTGGCAGCGCGCTAGCCGCGGCGAGGCTGAGTGTCAGCGGCAAGGGTGCTCCCAGGTGCAGGAGGGCGAGGTACACGGGCAGGGCCAGCAGTAGCGGCAGGTAGCTTTTCCAGGGCGGCGTGGGCACGCTGAACTCCAGCGGGTAGACTGCTAGCCCGACGAGCGAGCTGACAAGCGCCCCTGAGAGCGCCAGGCCGACTGCAACAGGCACGGCGCCCCCGCCGACGAGCGCCATTGTCACGACGATCATGCTCGCCATTGTCGATACGAAGGTGCTCACGATCGAGTACATGTTGGAGATGTTGTAGTCAGCCATCTCCAGCGCTGCCCTGAGCTCGCTCAGCACGTCCCTCATCTTCTCCTCTAGCGCCTCTCTTCGGCCGGAGCGCTGCACAGCGATAGCTGCCTCGAGGACGCGCTTCATCCTGTCCGAGAGGCCCCTCACGGCCTTCCTCTCGTCGAAGAGGAGGGTTTCGGGGTCTGGGAGGTAGGTGTAGAAGCCCGCCTGCTGCAGCTCGCGCAGCGTGGTGAGGGGCAGCTGCGGCGAGGAGAGGAGCACGAGGGCCAGGGGGACGGCGTCAGCCTCGCTCCTAAGCCACTTGAAAAGCAAGAGAAAAACACCTCCTCGGGGGAGGCTAGGGCACGACCACCCTGAAGCCTAGGTTGCTTGTCGCCTGCGTGCCTGTCGCCGTGTTTGTGTACGTAACCACCGCGTTGCAGCTGTCGCCGTCGCTCAGCTTGCCGCTGGTGACAGGGATCTGCACGACCAGCGAACCACCCCTGGGGAGGGCTTTGTAAACGGGCGTGCCGAAGGCGGAGCTCCCAGCGCTCGCGCAGCTGACAGTCACATTAAATATGGTGGCGTCAACGGCGCCGAGGTTCCTGATGGTTAGGAAGAGGGTGTCCCCTACGTAGTAGGCGTCCGTGACCTGGAGCACCGGCTGCTTGACCGCGGAGCTCGTGGTGGTGAACATGAACCAGGTGACGAGGGCTGCGGACACGATGGCCGCCATGGTGATCAGCACCACGAGGATGGGTGGCAGCGCCCCTCTCCTCTTCTCGAGCAATCCGCGCGGCATCGTGTAAGCGCTGCAAATGTGGTATTTATTCTTTAGCGTGATGGAGAAGAGAGGGGCGGGGAGAGTGGTGGAGAAAAAGACTCGTTTTAGGAGTACGCCCCCTCAGGGCTTGGCCACGGCGAAGCTGAGCTGGTAGCCGTCGGGGGTCTGCAGGGTTGCTAGGGCGCCGTCCGGTATGTCGTTGAACTTAGTGGCATTACCCTTGAAGACGTAGCTGCCGCTCTGCCCGGGGTTCAGTATAGCGGGATCACCCGAGGGGTTGCCGAAGGTCACGGGGTTCTTGTTCACGTCCTGCACGACGATGGTGGCGCCGCTCATGTTCACGGGGGCTGTGCCGTCGTTCTTGAGGGTGACGTAGAGGGAGCCGTCCGCGTAGAGCGTAGGCACCCCCACAACGGAGAGCATGGCTGTGCGGGTGGCGCGGGCTGTGGACGCGTACAGGAACCAGGCGACCAGCGCGGTGGCCACGACGGCGGCGACTACTATGAGCACTGTAACGACCGGCGGCAGCGCTCCCTTTCTCCTTTTGAGCATTAGGCTCATCATAAAGGTTAGTAAAGGGTGAGGGTATAAAAATTATTCTTGACCGAGCTGCTCGGAAAACAGCAGCTCAAACTCTTCTGCGGCGCGTAGAAGCCCTGCCCGCTCCTCGGGCTTTCTCTTCCCTAGCGCCTGTTTGCCGCCACGTTTTACGCGTAGGGATCTCTCTACACGTTTACTCCTCTTAATCGATTTTCTCGCAGCAGCTCTCATCTCCTCGATCTCCCTCTTCAGCGGGTCCTCCTCCGCTCCGAGCAGGGCTTTCCTCAGCCTCTCGAGGAGGCTCACCCTAGCCCACCTCCCCGCCCAGGGCCTCCTCGAAGGGTAGGGGCTCCATCTGCTCGAACCACGCCTCCCCGGCGCCCAGCCTCTCCTTAATCCTCCCGTACACTTCCCCAGACTCCCTGGACTCGAGGGCGAGCTGGAGCTCGGGCGGCAGCAGCTTGAGGAACTCGTCCTCCGGCAGGTGCCTCCCCGCCTTGTAGACGGGCTGGAAGCCCTTTTCCGTGACGACGTAGACTGCCTTGACGCCGCGCTCGACCCCCGCGCTGCTCACCGTCTTCCCGCACACCACCCACACCCTAACTGCGTCGAGGACGCTCGCCCTCAGCCCTGCTGCTTGGATGAGCGTGTCCAGGCGCTTCACAGCGTCCGCGAGGCCGACGGAGTGGGCTGTGGTCAGGACGGGGATGCCGGAGCCAGCGGCCTCGAACCAGCTTGGGACCTCCTCGCCCCTGAGCTCCCCCACCACGAGGAGGTCTGGCCTGTCGTACCTGCGGGTGGCCCGGATGTTGTCCGTCACAGTGCGGCCGCCGAAGCTGAAGTAGCGGACCACGCTGGGCCCCTGAACCTGCACGGCGACCTCAGGCTCCTCCTCCACGATGCTCACGCGCAGCTGGGGCCAGAGCTCCAGCAGGGCTCTCAGCACGCCGATGAGCGCTGTCGTCTTCCCGCTGCCCGGCGGGCCGGCGAAGACGAGGCTGTTGGGAGCAGCTGCCAGCGTGACCAGCCTGGCCAGGAGCAGTGGCTGCGCGCGCAGCGGGTCCACCCTCACCACCCTCGCAGCGGAGATCTGCCAGCCGCCGGCGATCTGCGGCAGCGCTAGGTTCACGCGCCAGCCGTGGTACTCGCCCGAGTCCTGCGGGTTGCGCTCGCTCAACGGGATGCCTGCGGCGATCGCGATGCGCTGCGCAAGCCGCTCGACGACTAGCTCCCTGGGGAGCTCGACCACATAGCGCCTGCCAGCGATGCCTGCGGTGATGTGAACCATGCCGTCCTGCTCAGTTACGAAAACCTCCTGCGTCTCCCCGTAATCGACTAAAGGCTGCAGCGGGCCCCAGGGTCCTTCGCGCTCGGCGTAGACCCGCACCACGCCGTCACCGAACAGCAGGTAGCCCGAGGCCACGCGCTCCAGCCTTCCTTTGATGGGCTGCAGGGGGACCTCAACGCCCTCGAGCCTGCTGGACTCCCTCGCCCTGATCAGGGGAAGGGATAGCCTACGAGCCCGCCCACCTCTCTGCAGCACCGCGTCCAGGGTAGAGTGGACTTCGCCAGCTACGGCTTGCTGCTCATTTGGACTTGATGGGGCCGAAGCGGTTCTGGCTGCTTTC
>JAJHRT010000105.1 GCA_020833575.1 Thermofilum sp.
CCCAGGAGGGATAGCGCCGCGAGGCCGAGGAGGTAGGCGATGTACCAGGAGCTCCTCCCGAGCTCCCCAGCGGCACCGCCACCCCTCACGGCCAGGTAGGCCCCGAGGCCGGCGAGGGCGACGGCGGCGCCCGTCAGGGTCCAGGGCCAGCAGGCCCAGTACACGTAGAGGGATGCCAGGGTGAGGCCGGCCAGGCCGAGGACCTTGGGAGCGATGCCCGCCCTGGAGGCTGCGAGGCTGAGCGCTGAGACGCCGTAGGGCACGAACTCCGCGATCATCGCGATGAGGATGACGCTCGGGAAGCTCGGCACCAGCGCGATCACCACGCCCGTCAGCAGCGAGGAGAAGAGCAGCGCGGCCGCCGGCGTCCTGAAGCGGGGGTGCACGTAGGATAGCTTGCCCCAGAGGTGCCCCTCCCTGGCCAGCGCGTAGGCGACGCGCGCCTGGAGTAGCACCCAGTCGCTGAAGCAGCCGGCGGAGGAGATCGCCGCCCCCAGGACCATGACCCAGGCGAGCCACTCGTGGCCGAGAGCCCTCGCGGCGTCCGCCAGGGGGGAGGAGAGGGAGGAGAGGGCCTGCCAGTCGCCCTCCCTCAGGCCGAGCCCGGCCCAGTTGATGGAGCCTGTGAACGACGCGATGAGCAGCGTGTAGAGGGCTGAGACCGTCAGGACGGTCACCAGGGCGGACTTCACTATCGTCTCGGAGGGCCTCCTCACCTCGTCCCCGACGAGCACGAGGCTCTCGAAGCCCACGAACATCCAGAAGCCGAACGCCACCGCCAGGGCCAAGCCCCCGTAGCCGTAGGGTGCCGGCTGCTCCAGGTTCGCGGGCTTGAAGCTGAGCAGCCCCACCGCCACGAACAGGAGGAGCGGGACCACCCTGAGGACCGTCAGGGCGAGGTTGAGCAGCGCCCCGTGCTTCACGCCCACGATGTTCACCGCGGTGACCGCCGCGAGCAGCACCAGCGCGAGGGCTGTGCCGAGCGGGGTCAGCGTGAGGCCCGAGGCGAGGTCCTTGAGGAAGTAGGACGCGTAGAGCACGAAGGCGTAGATGATCGCCGCTGTGCCCACGAAGCACGAGACGTAGAAGCTGAAGCCTGTGATGAAGCCGGCCAGATCCCCGAAGGTGCCCCTGGCGAAGTAGTAGAGCGCACCGGACGTGGGCAGCTCCTTGCCGAGCTCCGCGAGGATGTAGACGAACAGCCCCGTTATCGCGCTCATCAGCAGCACAGCCAGGATGCTGAGGGGGCCGGAGACCGACGCGACCAGCCCCGGCAGCGTGTAGACCCCGGAGCCCACCATCGCGCCCACTCCGATCGCGGTGAGCAGCAGCAGGTCGAGGTCCCGCTTGAGCTCCTCCGGCACGCCGCGCGCCAGCGCGGCACGCGCTTTAAGCGTTACGGTGGCATACGCGTGAGTAATGGCGGGAGCCCCCGCAGCCGCCCTCCTACCGGCCTGCCCGCCGGGCCTCAGGGCAACGGTGCCGGCCTCTGCACCCCTCCTTGCGGGCGCGCCCGCGGCGTCGACCCCCCTCCAGCGCGCAGCTGCTGACCGCGCGCTTATATCCCTCGGTGCTTCTAGACCCGAGAGCACCGGGGTGCTTGCGCCGTGCAGGTGGTCAGGACTGTCTGCCCAAGGGACTGCTACGACACCTGCCACCTAGAGGCAGTGGTGGAGGGCGGCAGGCTCACTGCCACGCGCCCATCAGGCTCGAACCCGCTGACGCAGGGCTTCCTCTGCGCCCGCGGCCTCTCCGACCCCAGGAGGGTCTACTCGGGGGAGAGGGTCCTCTACCCCCACGTCCGCGCCGGGAGCAAGCCGGGCAGGAGCTTCCGGAGGGTCTCCTGGGACGAGGCGCTGGAGGTCGTCGTGGGGAGGCTCAGGGAGGTGCTGCGCGAGCACGGGCCGGGCGCTGTGCTCCACGTGGAGTACGCGGGCAACATGGGCCTCCTCACCTGGTACTACCCTCAGAGGTTCTGGAACGCTATCGGCGCGGCGAGGACCGACTACAGCATCTGCAGCAGGAGCGGGCACGAGGCACTGTCGCTGCACTACGGGCTGAGCTACGGCCGCCTGCCGTGGGAGATCCCCAGCTCCAGGCTCCTGGTCTTCTGGGGCTTCAACGCGCCGGTGAGCTCGCCGCACATGTGGGCGCTCGCCAGGAGGGCTCGGGGGGCGGGCGCCGCTGTGGTGGCGGTGGACCCCCGGAGGAGCGAGGTCGCCGAGCAGAGCGACCTCTGGCTCTCCCCCAGGCCTGGGACCGACGTGGCCCTGGCCTACGGCGTGGCCAGGGCGCTCATAGAGAACGGCTGGGTGGACGGGGAGTTCCTCTCCAGGTGGGCGTCGGGCTTCGAGGAGTTCAGGGAGGAGGCTCTCAGGTGGGGGCCGGAGAGGGTGGAGAGAGTCACGGGAGTCAGGTGGGAGCTCGTGGAGGAGCTGGCGCGCCTCTACTACTCGCGGAAGCCGAGCATCACCCTCATCGGCTTCGGGGTCCAGAAGAGCGTCCACGGCGCTGAGGCCGTGAGGGCTGTCTCGCTCCTGCCAGCGCTCGTGGGGCTGCACAGGGGCTTCTACTACTCGAACAGCAGGGGCTGGCTCGTCGACGTGGCGGAGGTGACCGGCGAGAAGCTCGCGAAGCCCTCGAGGGTTGTCAGCCAGGTCGCGCTGGCTGACGCCGTGGAGCGGGGTGAGTTCAGGTTCATCTTCGTCTACAACTCGGACATCGCGCTGACCCTGCCCGCCTCCGAGAGGCTGAGGAGGGGCCTCTCGCGGGGCGACGTCTTCGTGGTCGTCCACGACACCCACTGGAGCGCCACGGCGGAGTACGCGGACGTGGTGCTGCCCGCGCCCACCTACCTCGAGAAGGACGACGTGGTCATCCCCTACAGCCACGACCTGGTGGCCCTGTCGAGGAGGGCCGTGGAGCCGCTCGGCGAGAGCAGGAGCGAGGTCTGGCTAGCCTGCGAGATGGCCAGGAGGATGGGTCTCCCGGAGTGGGTCTGCGAGGACCCCTGGCGCGTCGTCACCAGGGCCCTCAGGGGGGCGGTGGAGGGCGACCCGGAGGACCTGCTGAGGGGCGCGGTGCTGAGGCTCAGGAGGAGGCCGCTGGAGGAGTACCAGACCCCCTCGGGCAGGGTGGAGTTCTACTCGAGCAGGGCCCTCGAGGCCGGGCTGAGCCCCCTGCCCGTGCAGCCGGAGCTAGAGGTCCCGGAGGGCTACTTCATCCTCCTGAACTCCGCGACCCCGCTGCACACGCACACCCAGTTCAGGGACGTGCACGGGCCCATACCCCCCGTGGTCCACGTGAACCCTCGGGACGCGGAGGAGCTGGGGGTGAGGAGCGGGGACCTCGTGGTGCTAAGCAACGAGGAGGGGAGGGTGGTCGTCAGGGCTGTCGTCACGGACAAGGTCCCCAGGGGCGTGCTCTGGTCGCCGAGGCAGCTCGTGGGCCTCGACGGCTCGCCGCAGAACACCCTGGCCAGCACAGCCACTCAGAGGATCGGCGGGGGGCCCACCTTCAACTACACCCTCGTCAGGCTGGAGAAGGCTGCGGCCGGGCCCGCGGGGCCTAAGGCCTCCGCGCGCTAGATCGTCCTCAGGGAGTAGCGCTCGAGCACCTCCGGGAAGCTCCTCCGCAGCTTCCTCATCGCCTTCGGCAGGAACTCCATTATCGCGGAGGCGGTGACCCCGTCCTCGCCCAGCGCCTCGGCTGCGAGGTC
>JAJHRT010000106.1 GCA_020833575.1 Thermofilum sp.
CCGGCAGTCACAGGGCTGGAAGGCTACATAGCCTTGAAGTGCGTCGTGAAGGCCCTCGAGTCGGCTGCAAAGAGCCGGCCTGTCGAGATCGCATGGGAGGAGCTAGACCGCTTGGAGTAGCTCGCGCGAGCGCTCAGGCCCTCACAGGCAGAGCCGGGCAGCGATGCTCAAGAGCCCCCTGAGGACGGGGCACTCTGCAAACAGGGAGGTCTTAGCCGCCGCCAGGGCTGGAACCTTCCCGCAGAGGTCCCCTTGTCCTAGCAGCAGGGTTAGCGAGGAGTCGAGAACGCCGCCCATCAAGCGCCTGTCCACAACACCCCTCACCCCCACCACTCTCCCAAGGTCCCTTGAGTACAAGACCCTCAGGAATCCATCCTCTCCAACCCTGAGCTTGACCGAGGAGTCGCCCTCCGGAGCACCGGCCTCGAAGAAAACCCGGTCCCCAGAGTCTAGGACCACTAGCCTCGGGGGTTCTAGAGCCACGCGGCCGAGAACCCTGTGGGCCACCAGGGCTGCGACCTGCTCGATACTCTCATCCAGAAACACTGGCACGCTGAGGGATACCGTTGAAGCCCCCATGCGCATAACAACCTCCGCCTGCCCCCCGAGGAGGCTCGAGGGGAGAGGGGGTCCCACGCCGACCAAGCCCTGCGACTCCAGCAGCTCCCAGAGGGGCTTCGCCACCTCGTCGCTAAGAGGTAGAGGTCCCGGCTCGACTCTGAAGAGCCTCCTACCTCTTGCGCACAGAGCAAGCTGCACTGAGAGCACGCCGGCCGGCAGCACCGCGCCCTCCTCCGCCACCTCCCTAAGAACCTCCGTCAGCACGGGCTCCCTGACGACGACCTCCACATCCCCCTCCTCACCCCCTCCGGCCACCTGAGGGTACGCTACCGAGCTGATGAAGCCGGCCGTGTACGTGGTCCCTTCCCTCCTGCCGCGCAGGTAGCCGCAGAGAGCCCGCGGGGAGACCACGACCGGCGGGAGCGGGTCCACGGCTATGCGCACCCTGGGCGAAAGCCTTCTAAGCCACAGTACTACCGAGGCCGCGAGGTACCCTCGGCCGCGCACGCGGATCAATGCAGGCTGCATGGTATGCCAGGGCGAAATGCTAAAATTGTGATAGTTATGATTACTCTTTCGGCATGCCGATCCCCACCCCCGAGGAGCTCCGGATGCTCCGGCTCAAAGCAGGTTTGACTCAGGCCGAGGTAGCTAGGCGTGCAGGCGTGAGCCAGTCACTCATCGCGAGGATAGAGTCCGGCAACGTGAACCCACGCGTGTCAACCCTGATGAGGATATACCAGGCGATACACGAGCTCGTCGAGGACGAGCTGACAGCCAAGGACATCATGTCCTCCCCGGTGGTGTACGTCGAGCCGCACACCCCGCTGGTGAAAGCCACGCAGGTAATGTGGGAGAGAGGATTCAGCCAGCTCCCAGTCCTAGAAGGCGGCAAGCGGAACATCGGCACCCTCTTCGAAGACGACGTTCTTCAAGCGTTCCTGAAGGAGAGCCGCCGCGCCGCCCAGCTAACTGTGGCAGACGTCATGTCAGACCCCCTGCCCATAGTGAGCGCCGAGACCAAGGTGGGCAGGGTCGCCAGGCTCCTCTCCAGGACTCCAGCCGTGCTCGTCGAGGAGAACATGCTGATAGTCGGCATAATCACAAAGAGCGACGTGGCGAAGCTGCTCCTCACCACGCGCTAGAGCTCGGCCAGGACGCCTCTAACCCTGTAGCGCGTGTTCGGCTTACTCCCCTTCTTAACGAGCCGGCCCTCGGCGACGAGCCTGGAGACGTACGTGGAGACGGTGGTTATCTTGAGCCCTGGAATCTGCTTAGCAGCCACGTTGTAAAGGTCCCTGAGGGAAAACCACGTGCCATCCCCGAAGTTCTCCGCAATGACCCTCCATATCCTCTCCTTGAGCGTGCCGTCCCTCGGCTCCTCCTCGACCTCTAGCGCGCTCGCTACCCGAAGCTCCCGCAGGGTCCTGAGCAGGTAGAGCACCCTTTCCTCGCTGATCTCCGACCCCTCTATGCTTATGGATACGCGCTCCCCAGAGGGCAGGGTGTCCTCCACCTTGATGCGCGGCGCCATTCCACCCCCTAGAGGCGCCCGCACTATATTTCGCTATCCTGGATGATTAGACAATGGCCCGCGCACAGAATAACAGCTACTCGCGCTCTGTTCACCCTTATCAGCGAGGATTTTCATGACAATTGTTAACAGAGAAAAAATCTCGTGAATAACGCTTGAAAGAGTTGTCTTCCTGCCGTTCTGCACAGCTCCAGTGGAAACCAAGGGGTTATTTAAACCCCCTCTTCCCTCGGCTGTATTCTCGTCTAACTGAATAACCCCAGGTGCTTTTGTAGAAAGTTCCCAGACCCCTCTGTTTCAAGTGGAGCAACTGAACACCTTTGCCTGCACGTCTACTCGTATACCTGTACATGAAAGTTGCCTCTTACAGGGTGCCTCCAGTAGAAACAAAGGGGTGCGGGCCATCCCGGCCCCCTCTTAGCCAGCACAAACATTAAACACCACGCGCCACGACACCTGACTCCATGTAAGCACGACGTTACCTTCGCGCCTGAGGGAGCAGCATGCTGTGCATCCAAACCGACCCCACATATCTTTCACCCTGGAACTCGCCAGGGAACTGCTGAACGCGCGCCCATGTATGGAATAACCCTGGCATCAAAAGCCTCCGTCTTCGCCACCAACTCCTCCTCGTACTTCCTAGCCAGCTCCTTAAGCCTCCTTTGTTCCTCTTCCCAGCCCCTCTTCCTGTCTCCAGCTTCAGGTTCCCGACTCATACGCGCTGCGCGCACAAGCATCCAAGTACACCAGTAAAACAGCACGCGCCAGCAACCTCAGGGCTAGGGATTGTCGGACCGCCAGACCCTGGCCTCCTTAAAGTCGAGAATGATGTAGCCTGCCCTCTTCCTAATCGAGTCGCCTGCAAAAAGCGCTACTGCGTCTACAAACTCAATACACACACGTGAAAGGAAGTGCCATCTAAGGACACTATAGTATCCTAGATCAACAGGTTTAATTCCCTCTACTCGTTCATCCAAACGCCCTACCATCATTATGAAATATCTCAAGTCTATTCTGAAGTAGGGGCGGGAATATACGACCTGCTGTAACTCGACAAACCAGTCATGTAGCCTAAAGACGTCGATAACATTGTCTACATACAGCTTCAAGGCCTCAGCCCAGAACCTATCCATTCTCTTGTAGAACTCCTCCTTAAAGAACTCCTTAACTTCCCTCATCTTCTCCTCTAAAACCCTCACCTCGCCCCGAAGCGCTCTACCTATCCATTCAGCCCCCTCCGGGTCGCCGGATCGCCAGACCCTGACCTCCTCAAAGTCGAGAATGATAAAGCCCGTCATCTTATTAGTCGAGTCGCCTGTAAAAAGCACCACCGCGTCAACGAAATCTATATCTACACCGGAAATGAAGCGCAGACTAAAGACGCCGTAATATCCTAGAATAGTGGGTCTAACCCCCTCTACTCGTTCACTAGAACGCCCTACCATCACATCGAAATATCTCAAGTCTATTTCGAAATAGGGACTAAAAGATTCAACACGATGTAGCTCGCCAAACCATTCCTGTAGCTTTAAGTCGTCGACGACCTTGTCTACATACAGCTTCAAGGCCTCAGCCCAGAACCTATCCATTCTCTTGTAGAACTCCTCCTTAAAGAACTCCT
>JAJHRT010000054.1 GCA_020833575.1 Thermofilum sp.
CCGCGCCAGGGCTGCCTCGAGCTCCCTTAGGTAGCCGCACACGGCCTCCTCCTCGCCCACCTCCCTCTCGAGGCTCGGCAGCCTCTCCTCCAGCTGCCTTAGCTCGGACCTCCACTCGCCAAGCTTCCTGCTCTTCTCCTCGAGCTCCCGCAGCCTGCCCGCGGTGGCGTCGAGCTCCTTCTCGGAATCCTCTAGGCTGCGGCGGAGCTCCTTGGCCTCCTCGCCGAGCTTCTCCAAAGCCTTGTTGTAGCTCTCGAAGCCCATCATCATGTTGATGATGCGCTCCCTGTCGCTCTTCTCCATCCTCACTATCCGCTCGAGGTCCTTCTGCGCAATCACGTTTGTCGCGAGCATCTCGCGCCATGAGACGCGGAGCAGCCTCTGTACCTCCTCGTTGACCTTCGTGACGCCTGTTGCCAGCAGCCTCGCACCGCCGTCGGTCAGCTCCGCCAGCCTGGCGTCCACCTGGCGGGCCCCCTCCCTGTCGGACTCGATGACGCGCTCGACCCTGTACCTCCTCCCGCCCGCCTCGAACACCACCTCCACCCTCGCCCTGCCCGCTCTGTAGTTGACGAGGCTCTCGAGACCCTGGCGCCCGCCGCGCAGAGCAGCTGGTATCCGGAAGTCGCCGTAGAGGCCGAAGAGTATCGCCTCCAGGATTGTGGACTTGCCCGCCTCGTTCCTGCCTCGGATCACGATGAGGCCGCTGGGGAACTGCACCGGCTCCTGGAGGTTTAGGCGTCGGAAGTTCTCAGCCCTGAGGCTGACGATCCTGACCACGCGGTGTCACCAGGCGCCGGCCTCCTCGAGCTTCTGGAGCCCCAGCTTGAGGGCGAGGGCCAGCACCTCCCTCTCCTCGTCGCTCCTCGCACTCCTCATGCGCTCCTCGACCTCCGCCTTGAAGGCCTCGATGGGACCCGCGGCCTCCTGCGCGGGCGCGCCGGCCACCTGCACCTCGCACCTCAGCTCGGTGTCGTCGATCGAGACGTGGAAGAACATCCTCTCCAGGTGCTTGAGCAGGGCCGCCCTGCTGTACCTAGCCAGCTTGGGCAGGGGTAGCTGCCCCCGTACCACTAGCCTCAGCAGGAGGTTCTGGTCGGCGGGGGGCAGGTGCTGCAGCACGTGCCTCACAGGGTCCTCGACCTGAGGCCCCACGTCAACGCGGACAGTCCTCATGGGGCGAGTGGGCAGCTCGACGAGGTGGACGCGGGGCTTGCCCTCGAGCGGGACCTCGACCCAGAGGAAGCCCTTCGAGGCGTCCCCCTCCTCCGCGAAGCTCCTCCTCTCCGTGCTACCAGGGTAGGCGGCGACCGCGCCACCCAGGTCGACCACGGTGTGGGAGTGCACGTGCCCGAGGGCTACGTAGCGGTACTCGCGTGGAATGTCCTCGCGGAGTATCGTGGGGGCTCTCCAGAGCGGCGCGACGCTGACGCCCGCGAAGTTGTAGTGGAGCATGGCGATCGCGATATCCCCCTCACGCGGCAGCTTCACGCCGAGGTACCTGAGCGGGTCCTCGTCCACCGGGACCTCGGGGTTGAAGGAAAGCCCTGCCACGGCCACGTCCACGCCGTCAACGTTCAGGTGCTCCACCTCAGGCTGCTCGACAGAGGAGAGGAAACGCGCGTAGCCCGAGGCCTCGACCTCGTGGAGGGGGGACATGCCCTCCTCAACGCTCCTCGGCATGTCGTGGTTCCCGGCGATCAGGAGCACCCGGACCCCCTCGGAGTGGAGCCTCCGGAAGGCCCTGATGACCTGCGTCCTCGCGGGGTTCCTCGGGTTCACGGAGTCAAAGAGGTCCCCCGCGACAAGGAAGAGGTGGGGCTTGCGCTCCAGAGCGTAGTTGACGACTCGGAGGAAGGACTCCATGAAGTCCCTCCTCCTCTCCATCATCCTGGCCCCGAGGTAGGAGAGCTTCGGGTCGAGGTGGTTGTCCGCAGTGTGCAGAATCCTGATGACCGCCACGCCAGCAGGAGGGCTTGCTCGCTCTTAAAACTAACGCTAGCCCCCTGCGCGCGCCGTGCGCGCAAATGTTGCTTTCGAGACATTTTCCTAGAACCCTTCCAGCTAGAGGACGGAGTGCTGCTGCGGAGGATTTTTGTCATTAACAATAGTGAATAATATTTATTAGTGGTGCTGACCTCTTCTCCAGCGTGAAAACTAGGGTGCTTGTGGTCGGCTACGGGACCATTGGCAAGAGAGTTGCCGACGCCGTCAGGGCTCAGAGCGACATGGAGCTTGTGGGCGTGTGCACTCCAAGGCCGAACGCCAACGTCCTCGCGCTTTTGAGGAGGGGGGAGGAAGTACCCCTCGTCGCCTACGATGAGGAGAGCGAGGAGGCTTTCCGGAGGGCTGGGATTAGCACCTCGGGGAGGCTCGGCGAGCTCCTCTCCAGCGGGGAGGTGGACGTCGTCGTGGACGCGTCCCCTGGAGGGGCTGGCGCCGAGAACAAGAGGAGGTTCTACTCGCAGAGTGGGGTCAGGGTGGTGTTCCAGGGGGGAGAGGAGCCCGGGGTCGCGGAGGTGACCTTCAGCCCCTTCTTCAACTACGACGTGGCCAGGGGGAGGAGGTACGTCAGGGTTCCCTCCTGCAACACCACCGGGATCCTCCGGGTGGTAAACGCCCTGCTGAGGGTGGGCCCCGTGGAGGAGGTGTTCATCGCGATCGTGAGGAGGGCTCACGACCCAGCGGACAGGAAGGGGGCGAGGTTGAACACTGTCGCGCTCGACGGCGGCGTGCCCTCCCACCACGCCCGCGACGTCAAGCTCGTGGTTCCGGTCAACATAACGACAGTGGCCGTCGTCGCCCCCACGACGCTCTCCCACTTCCACGTGGCGCGCGTGAGGTTCGCTGGAGGAGGTGTGACCAGGGAGGAGGTGATCGAGGCTCTGAGCAGCGCGCCCAGGGTGGTTGTGGTTGGGGAGCCCTTCAGCGCGACCGCTGACCTCGCGGAGTTCTTCAGGGAGCTCAGGCCTCGGGGGGATATGTACGAGGTGGCCGTGCTGGAGCAGAGCGTGAGCGTTGACGGCAGCAGCGCTGTGCTCGCCTACGTCGTCCACCAGGAGAGCGTGGTGATCCCCGAGAACATTGACGCTGTGAGGGCACTGGCATCGGGCGTCCCTCCCTGGGAGAGTGTGCGCATGACGGACTCGTCCCTCGGGGTCCTCAGCGGGAGGATCTCGCTGACTGCGGCGAGGGCGGCGCCGCGGCCTGAGGTGAAGGTGCTCGCCTGAGCTGCTGCGCGGCTAGACGTCCGACAGCAGGCTGGAGGCCGAGTACCGGTGCGGCGCGAGGTTCAGTCTCTCCCGGGCCTTCCTCAGCTCCTCCACCAGGTCTATGTCCGCCCCGCCCTCCCTCGTGACCCTCCTCCTCACCTTGACGACCACGGGCACCCGCGTCAGCTCGCCCACGATCACGGCCTCGCCCACGTTCAAGCCGGGGAGGTCGTCCATGAGCTCCGCCCCCAGCCGCTCGCTGGCCTCAGCCACAGCCCTCTGATCGTGCGGGTTCGTTATCCTCAGGATGATCTGACTGTTACACTGGCTCAGAGCGTCTGGATCGATCCTGCTGGGCCTCTGGGTCACGAGGATCAGGAAGACGCCGAACTTCCTGCCCTCCGCCGCTATGGTCCTTATTATCGAGGAGGACATGGTCCTCCTCTCCTGGCTCCTCGCGGGCACGAAGCGGTGCGCCTCCTCGACCACCACGAAGACGGGCCAGGGGAACTGGCCGGCGGATCTGAGCCTGAAGACCTCCTCGAGCACCCAGCTGACGATGTAGTCCTGGCTGGCGTCGTTCAGCCCCGAGAGGTCCAGGACGCTCACCTGCCCAGGCCTGAGTATCACCCCGTCCACCGGGGTTGTAGCCCTGCCGAAGACCTTGAACCTCCTCAGCCTGACCAGGTGGTTGTACGCCCTCTCGGCGTACTGGGCCTCCTTGCCCTGCCGGGACCTCCTCTTCAGCTCCTCCAGCAGGTCCTCCAGCTCGTAGTCACCCTTCGACCTCAGCTCCTCGATGGCGGCCCTAATCACCTTCCTTATGTTGACCCACCTCTCGGGGATCTCGGCTATCTCCGCCACAGCCTCGGGCGACAGCTCGCTGAACTTCACAGTGAGCTCCACCACGTTGTCCAGCTGGCTGGGGTCGTAGCGGCCCGAGCTGCTAGGGTTCCTGAAGATCACGACCCTGTCTGAGTACTGGTGCCGGCGCATCTCCCTGTCCCTGCTGAGGAACACGTAGTCCGCGTGCGGGTCGATGACCACCGCGGTCGCGCCGAGCCGCATCAGCTCCTCCAGAATCACGCCCACTGTGTACGACTTCCCAGCCCCCGTCTGCGCGATCACGGCGACGTGGCGCCGGAAGCCGTTCACCGAGAGGTACACGGGGACGCTCCTCCTGGAGACCAGCGTGCCTATGTAGAGGCCCTCGTCGGGCGGGTAGCTGAAGAAGCCCCGGACGAGCTCGTCGGGGGCCAGGTAGACGGGGGTCCCCGGCGGGAAGGTGCGGCGGGGCATCAGCACGACCTCCCTCCCGTCCTCCTCCGCCAGGAAGCCCAGCGTCCTGGCGACGCAGAGGAGGTTCGCGTCGTCGATCCCGGCCTGGTAGAGCCTCTCGAGGGCGTCCAGGTCGAGCCTGGAGCTGTAAGCCGAGCTCCTCGAGAGGACGCCCCTCACCTGGCAGAGGACGAGGACCTCCCTCTCCTCACCCCCCACCGGCTCCACCGAGCGGACCACCACGTACTCGTACTTGGGCGGGTAGTCGCGCTTCGAGGTCACGAAGACGAAGCTCTCCGGCCTAGCCTCCTCCACGATCCTCCCGACCTGCTTCAGGCCAGAGGGCTGCGCATAAGCCACGAGCACAAGGGGCTAGCTACCGGATATGTAGGCATCGCTGCCACATCGCCGAAAGTGAGCTAGGGCAGGTGGAACCTCCTCTCGCCGCGGGAGTGCACTATCAGCTCGTTAAGCTCCCTCATTGCGAGCTTGTGGTACAGCTCCATGCTCTCGGGAGTCGCCCTGACCCTCCTGTCGGCCTCGAGCAGGAGCATGTTGTAGCCCTGCCTGCCCGCGTACATGCACGCCAGGTGGCCGACCACCCTCTCTACGAAGTCGGGGACCGAGGCGGCGAGGCGGGAGCCCTCCAGGGCTAAGGCGTCCCCTGCAGCCACCACGTCCACCCTCACTGGGTCGTCCCCCTTCGCGAAGACAACGTACGTCGTGAAGACGGGCGGGTACTGCCCGAGCCTCCTCAACAGGGATAGAGCCCTCTCGCGGAAGGCCTCGCCGTCCCTGTCCGCCGCGCGCGGGAACACCCGCTCGAGCAGGCCCAGCGCCTCCTCCCCAGCCCCCTTTACAACGAGGTCTGTGATCCCCGTTGAGACGCGCTCCAGGCTGAGCCTGAGGGGCAGCGTGTAGCCCGCGCCGAGCCCCGCGGCCATGATTATCTTGGAGTCAGGGGTCGCCCTGCGGGCCTCCTCGAAGATCTCGTAGACAGCCGGGTCGAGCCCCTCCCGCACCAGCCGCCTCAGCGCCTCGAGAGCCTGCCTGGGCCTCCTCCTCAGCGACTCCCAGAGCGCCATGACCTGATCGCGGACACGGGGGTCAGCGCCCCCGAGCAGCCGCCTCAGCTCTGAGAGCAGGAGCTCCTCCTTCAGCACGGTGGACCTGGAGTCCTTGCTCACCCCGGCCACGACGGCGCCCGCCTTCAGAGCCCTGGAGAGCAGCTCGCTGTACACCTCGACGTACTCGAGGAGGAAGTCCTCCCTGCCTTCCACCTCCAGCTCCCTAAGCACGTGGATCATCCTGCCGTAGAGAGAACCGTCCAGCAGCACGAGCTCAGCACCGCCCTCCACAGCGTCCAGCGCCACCAGGTGCTCTAGGTGCTCGCGCAGAAGCCTCTTGAAGTCCTCGTAGTCCCGGACGCTCCTCGGGAAGAAGGCGTCGAGCCTCAGCCTCCTCTGCTCGCCCCCGTCCACGCTGAGCGCTAGGGAGCGGGTCACGAGGAGTACTCCCCCACCCGCAACCTCGATCTCGTCGCTCCCGCTGTCCACGGCGAAAACCCTGCCGAAGGCCCGTCTCGCGTTAATGCCCCTCACCCAGACCCTTTCCAGGAGCCTGCCGTACCGGGACTCCAGGTCCGAGCCGCTGCCGACCACGCGTAGGACCTCCTCCCTCTTCCTCCGCAGCTCCTCGACGAACAAGTCCGCGAAGCGAGGCACACCGAGGAGGGGCGACGCTCAGATTTGTAGGTAGCGCACCCCGGCCAGCGCGCAGCCCAAAGGAGAACTTTTCAGGAGACAGTGATTGATTAAAAAACCTGAGAAGCTGATAAAAACAACTCCGATTTTCAATCACACACTAAGCGCGCTGAAGCCGCGCTGTCTACTCTCTGATGGCGCTTA
>JAJHRT010000070.1 GCA_020833575.1 Thermofilum sp.
CCAAAGGAGAACTTTTCAGGAGACAGTGATTGATTAAAAAACCTGAGAAGCTGATAAAAACAACTCCGATTTTCAATCACACACTAAGCGCGCTGAAGCCGCGCTGTCTACTCTCTGATGGCGCTTATGATGTCCCTGAGCGAGATCACGCCCACGACCTTCCCGCCCTCGAGGACGACGAGGTGCCTGATCCTGTTCTCGGTCATGAGCTCGGCAGCTGTGCTGAGAGGTGCGTCCGCGGGGATCGTGACAACGCTGGTTGTGGCTATGCTGGCGGCGGGCGAGTCAAGGCTTTTGCCGTTCCTCAGCGCATTCACCACATCGTACTCTGATACCACGCCGTAGAGCTTGCCGTCCTCCATAAGAACGACCAGGCCCACGTTCTTCTCGGACATGAGCTTGGCCACAGCTCTTATGCTGTCCTTGGGGCTGGCTGCGACAGCGGGCTTCTTCATGTAGTCCCGGACCCTCAACCTCGAGAGGGCCTCCCTGACCTGCTCGTCGAGGATCAGCAGGTGCTCCCCGAGGAGGTCCCGCGCGCTAACCACGCCGGCGAGCTCCCCACCCCTGAGGACGACGAGGTGCCTGATCCTCTTCTGCGCAAGCAGCTTTAGCGCTTCGTGGTACGGTGTCGAGGCGTCCACGGCGACAACCTCCCTCCGCATGACCTCCGCGACCGGCGTCTCGGGGCCTGCGTCACCAGCCGCGGCCCTCACGAGGTCCCTCTCGGAGACCACGCCCTCGACCGTCCTACCATCGCTGCTCACCACGGCGAACTTCTCGTCGAGAAGCTTCTCCGCTAGCTCCTTCACCGTCGTATGCTTCGGGACCACCAGCGGCCTCCTGACGAACTGCTCAATGCTCCTCCAGACCTCGCTCCTGAGCTCCTCGAAGACCCTCCTGGCCTCCTCCACGGAGGTCTCGTCCTCCAGCGTCGAGACGTCGCCGAGCGGGGCGTTCAGGGCTATAGCCCTCAGAAGGCGGCGCATAATCTTGCCAGACCTGGTCTTCGGCACCTTCGAGACGAAGAATACCGCCGAGGGCTCCGCGATGGGGCCTATGCTCAGCCTCACGCGCTTCCTGAGCTCCTCCCTGAGCTCGGGGCTGGGCGTATACCCCTGCTTGAGCACGACGAACGCCACCGGGGTCTCGGCCTTGATGGGGTCCGGCACTCCCACCACAGCCGCTTCGGCGACCGCCGGGTGCCCCACGAGGGCGGACTCTATCTCGTAGGTGCCGAGCCTGTGGCCCGCGACCTTGAGCACCTCGTCCGCGCGGCCCAGGACCCAGATGTAGCCGTCCCCGTCCTTCACGGCGTAGTCGCCGGCGTAGAACATCCCCGGGAACCTCGACCAGTAGGTCGCAATGTACCTCTCAGGGTCCCCCCAGATGCCGTGCAGCATGCCGGGCCAGGGTCTCCTGATCACAAGGTAGCCCTTGACCCCTGGGGGCACGCTCTCGCCCTTCGAGTCGACGACGTCCGCGTCCATCCCGGGGAGCGGGGGGCCGTTAGTCCCAGGCTTCATGGGGACGAGGAGGAGGCCGGGAGCGTGGGAGATCATGATCCCGCCCGTCTCCGTCATCCACCACGTGGACCCGAGCACCACCCTCTCGCCGCCTAGAACCCTGTAGGCCCACCGCCAGGCCTCGGGGTTTATCGGCTCTCCTACCGAGTGGATGATCCTGAGCGAGCTCAGGTCGTGCCTCCTGGGCCACTCCTCCCCGAACTTCATGAACATCCTGATTGCCGTCGGCGAGGTGTAGAAGATGCTGACCCTGTAGCGCTCGATGATGCTCCACCAGCGGTCCGGCTGCGGGTAGTCTGGGGCGCCCTCGTACACAACGGTGGTCGCGCCGACGAGGAGGGGGCCGAGCACGACGTACGAGTGCCCCGTGACCCAGCCCACGTCAGCTGTGCACCAGTACACGTCGTCCTCCCTCACGTCGAAGACCCACTTCATCGTGGCGTAGACGTGGACGGCCCAGCCGCCCGTGTCGTGAACGATCCCCTTCGGCTTCCCGGTGGTGCCGGAGGTGTAGAGGATGAAGGACGGGTGCTCGCTCTCCAGCCTCGCGGGCTCCACGTACACCTCGTCGGGGATGCCAGCCGCCAGCTCGTGCCACCACAGGTCCCTGCCGCTCCTCATCGGCGTGCCGCCAGCGCCCAGCCTACTGACAACGACCACCTTCTCCACGCTCCCAGCCCTCTCCAGGGCCTTGTCGGCAACCTCCTTCAGGGGGACGATCCTCCCCCTCCTCCAGAAGCCGTCCGCTGTGACGAGGAGCTTTGCCCCCGCGTCGGCAATCCTGTCGGCCAGCGCCTCGGCGGCGAAGCCCGAGAACACGACGCTGGTGATCGCGCCCAGCCTCCAGGCGGCAAGCATGAACACGAAGACCTCGGGGATCATGGGCAGGTAGACAGCGATCCTGTCCCCCTTCCTGACGCCAAGCTCCCTCAGCGCGAGAGCCGCTCTGTTCACCTCGCGGTAAAGGTCGAGGTACGTCAGCCTCCTAACCTCCAGGGGCCTTCCGGAGGAATCCACAGGCTCGCCCTCCCAGATGAGCGCGGTCTTCGAGCCCCTCCCCTTCTTGATGTTGGCGTCGAGTGCTAGGTAGGAGAGGTTAATCCTGCCTCCCACGAACCACCTGTAGAAGGGGGGGTTGGTGTCGTCCAGCACCTTCTGCCACTTCTCGAACCACTCGAGCTCACTGGCCACCTGGGCCCAGAAACCCTCGAGGTCTCTCAGAGTTTCCCCGTGCTTCTCCCAGTACTCCCTCGGGCTTCGGAAGGTGTAGCTGCTGTTCACCACGTACTCTTCGAATGGAAGATTATTGCTCATAGGCGGTAGCCGAGAGCCGGCCCGCCAGTCGCCGCTTTAAGCAAAACTGAGGATAGTTGGAGATAGTTAGGAATGGATAATGACAGAATACGCTCCGCGGCTCCTAGCGCTGATTACTCCTAACCACCGCGCTCTGGTCGAAGTCGCTGTAGAGCCTCGTGAACATCCTGAGGACATCGGTCCTCGTGACTATACCGGCGGGTCTCCCTTGCTCGTCCACGACGACCACCCTGCCCACATTGCGCTCCTCCATCACCCTCATTATCTCCAGCACGTCCTCCTCCAGCGAGACCGTCAGGACGCTCCGATCCATGTAGTCCTCCACCGCCGCATCGAGATTGCCGTCGAGGAAGGCCTGCGCTATGTGCTGCGACGAGATTATCCCGACGAGCCTCCCATCTTCCTCGACCACCGGGAGCGCTCGGATGCCTCTCTCCAGAAGCGCCTGCGCGGCCTTGCGGAGCGGCTCCCTGGGGCCTATGCTCACCACGCTGCCCGTCATTATCTCCCGGGCCCTCACCCTCGGAACCGCCACCAGGGACTCAACGCCGACTAGAACCTCCTTCCTGGAGGGGTGGACCTCGAGAACCTCCCCGAACACGATGATCCTCGTGGCCCGGGTGGGGCCTATCACCACCTTAGAGCCCCTGCTGAGCTGGTTCAGGTTGCCGGCAGTCCTCAGGATCACTCTTGGTCCGAGGGGGCTACCGAGGCCCAGCAGGTCCAGCTCCAGCACGTAGACCTGCGAGACCCTGCCGTCGACGAAGAGCCTCAGGGGCTCCCACAGCCTGTCCAACCCCACGGGCCCCCTGGCAACCTCCAGGCCCTTGACCGTGGGCACGTAGCCCCCGCCGGGCCCCGTCTTGGCCTCGACAAGCCCCATCGCCTTGAGCGCCGAGATGACGTTCCTGATAGTCCCATCGCTCTTGCCAACGTACTCCGCGATCTCCACACTGGTCACTGGGCGCTTGAGAGACGTGTAGAGGTTGACGAGCGCGAGGAGTATCTCGTAGAGGCTCTGGGGGATGTCCACAGTCCACCTGGGTGAATATCACATCTTAATATTTGACGCTCATCTAACGAGGCTCGTACAGATGCCGAAAAACTCCCAGAGTGCGGGGCTCGGGGGGACGGAGCAAGAGCCCTGCAACCAGCCCTGCAGACTCCGCTAATCTGCCAGTTTACTCCGCTGCAGCTTCAACGCTCTGCCCTCTGAGTGTTTGACCTGCAAACCAGGTGCTATTGAGTCTCATCTGTAGCCTACTTACCTTGTCGTAGAAAATTCGCAAAGCAGCTCGGCAAATTTAAATACGCTCCGCAGCGTGGCTGCAGGATGCGCACTCCCGCCTATGGCTGTAGGATAGTAGGCGCCCTCAGGGCTCGCACCGCGTCGCTCAAGCCGAGCACATAGGGGGTGAGCGGGCTTGGGCCACGGGGAGAAACACCTGTTCAAAGACGGTGTGCGGCTCCGCTGCGCGGCCTGCGGCCACACGGCGGAGGCAGACCCCTGGCTCTTCCTGTGCCCTAGGTGCGGAAACCTGATGGAAGTGGTCGTGCCCGGGGCAGGTGGCTTCAGCTGGGAGGCTGCGAGGAGGAGGCCCGGCGTTTGGAGGTACCACGAGCTGCTCCCGCTGAGCGAGGGTGTCGAGCCCGTGACCATGGGCGAGGGAGGGACCCCCCTTATTAGGGTCAGCAGGGTCTCGCGCGGGAACGTGCTCGTGAAGTTCGAGGGCGCAAACCCCACAGGGAGCTTCAAGGATAGGGGAATGACCGTAGGCGTTACGATCGCTAAGCACCTGAGCGTCGAGGGGGTGCTCGTGGCGAGCACGGGCAACACCGCTGCCTCGGCTGCGGCCTACGCCGCTAGAGCTGGCCTGAGGTGCGTGGTGGTGCTGCCTCGCGGGGGTGTTGCCAGGGGTAAGCTGGCACAAGCTCTCCTCCACGGCGCCGAGGTGCTCGAGGTCAACGGCCTCTTCGACGACGCACTGAGGGAGGTATTCGCGGAGTCTGTGCTGAGAGGTGGGAGGGGCCTGTACCCGCTCAACTCCTACAACCCGTGGAGGCTGGAGGGACAGAAGACGCTCGCCTTCGAGGTCGTTGAAGAGCTGGGAGAGCCGCCTGACTACGTCTTCGTCCCGGTGGGCAATGCGGGGAATATCTCGGCGATATGGAAGGGGTTCCGTGAGCTCTATGACTTCGGCTTGACGAGGAAGCTGCCCAGGATGGTGGGAGTGCAGGCTGAGGGTGCGGCACCGCTGGTGAAAACCTGGGCTGCCAGAAGAGACTCGCTCATGCCCGTGGAGAGACCTTCCACCATAGCCTCGGCTATCAGAATTGGGAGACCTGTCAACTGGCTGAAGGCTCTGAAGGCCG
>JAJHRT010000107.1 GCA_020833575.1 Thermofilum sp.
AGCTCTCCTCTATGCGCACTGCCACCCTCTCCTGCATGCTGCCCTTGTTCGCCACTACGAGGGGCAGCGTGACCGTGTCAAGCAGCCCTAGGCTCAGGTGCGTCAGAGGCAGGGATATCGAGAGGCTGTAGTCCAGAGTGATCGTCCCCAGGTCTGCGTAGAAGGCTGTCTGGCTCACAGTGACCTGTACTGACTTCTCAACAAAGCCTGGCTTTGAAAGCCTTACTATGTACGTTCCAGGGCTTACAGCAACGTGGAAGCGGCCGTCGGCCCCCGTGGTTGTTGTGCTGACTAGCGCGCTGTTTGAATCGTAGACAGCCACGCTCACACCAGCCAGCGGGTTACCGCTTACGTCGGCCACGGTGCCCCATAGGCCCAGGCCACCTTCGCCCCACACCCTCGCCGCAGGGAGCAGTGCAAGCAGTAGAGCTAGGATGGCGAGCTTTGAGAGCCGCATCACCTAGGCAAGCTGATACATGCTTAAAAAAAGTTGTGTGTGGAACAATGGTCTAGGCGCTCTGACCGCAAGTGTATGAGGGTGGCTCCGCGGTGCTCAGAGGCTAGAGCTCGATGCCGAATGCTTCTGCGAGCTGCTCTATGCGGCGGAACTCCCTGAGGAACTCCTGGCCTTTCCTGGTCACGCGGAACTTCACCTCGCGCTCGTCGGCAATGCGCTCCAGGAAGCCTTTGCTCTCGAGCTCGCCGAGGTACTTCGTGAGCCTAGCGTACGAGAGGTTTGCCTCGAGGAGTATCTTCGATATATTTGCCTCGCCTTCGCTCTCCACGACCCTCAAAATGTCCGCTATTATCCTCAGCTTCGAGCGCCTAGCGCTCAAGCCCTCGACACCTCGACTGCTAGCACGAGAAGCGTGATGAGCCCGAGGAAGTACAGCACCTTAGAGGCTATGAAGCAGAGCTCATCCGCCCAGAGGAGTGACAGCATGAGGAGCACGTTGGAGAGGAGCATGAGGGAGAAGGCTATCGCGGGAAGCGCAGCTACTCTCTTCCTGGAGGATATGTACACGTTTACGGCGTTGATCACAATATATGCGAGCAGCACCGTGTTCAGCAGGCTCGTGGCCCAGAACACATCGGCCCAGTCCCTCCTATGCTGCAGTAAAGGAAGCACCGCCGCTCGAGCCCTCTCCCCTATCTCGAGAGTATAGCCAGCAGCTATGAAGAGAAAGGCCACGGTCTCGGAGATCTGTGCTACAACCCCTGCGACATGCGTTAGAAACAGGACTCGCAGGCCCGCTGCTCCCGATAGTATGGCCACCAGCAGGACGACCATCCGGGCGACCTCTCCGGCTGCTAAGACCGCGAAGCCTGAGAAGAAGAAGGCGAAAAGCTTGACCTTGCTGGTGGCCAGCGCCCTGTACAGGAAGTAGCACAACAGCAGCAGCGCGGAGAGAGAGTAAACATCGAGAAGCAGAAGGAGCGGTAACACGTAGGTGCCCCAGGAAGGGGGGGCAGGCAGGTAGCACCACCTCATTCAAAAAGAGAAAGAAAAACGGGAGTTAAAAGCTAGATTGCTCCCTTGAGAGACCTCAGGAACGCTACCCTCTTCTCAATGGGTGGGTGCGTGGCGAAGAGCTCCTCCAGGCTGAACACTGGGCTTGCCAGCGCGTATATGTACAGCATCTTGAGCTTGCTCGCGCTCACCTCCGCCAGGGCTCCTCTGAACCTCTTGTAGAAGGCATCAAGCCTCTGCAGCGCGGAGATCATAGCATCTGGGGACGTGACCTCAGCTCCGTGCAGGTCGGCGTAGTGCTCCCTAAGCCTCGAGAGAGCCAGGACCAGCAGCTGCATTATCACGCTCACCACGATCAGCGCGATGCCGGCTAGCAGGAGCAGCCAGCCAGCGTTACCCCCTCTCCTCCCGCCCCCCTCGTAGTAGCTCCCAGAGTAGGTTCCAGCGAGCATGAGGTAGCGCCCAAGGAAGTAAACGAAGGACGGGACCAGGCCGAACACGAGCATGACGGTGTTGTCCCTGTGCTTGTGGTGCCCGAGCTCGTGGCCTATCACCGCCTCGAGCTCCTCCCGACTCGCCAGGTTGAGCATGCCCTCCGTGACGGCCACGTACCTGCCGAAGAGGGGTGAGGAGTACGCGAAGGCGTTGGGCTCCTTCATCCTGGCGATCACGGCCTTCGGGGGCTTCATGCCGGATCTGGCTGCGACCTTGTTGACAATCTCCTGCAGGCTGGGGTCGGGCTTGCAGCCGTAGGAGAGGTTTATTATCGCCGGGGAGAGGAGCCAGGAGAAGAGGGCTGGCACAGCCGCGAGGCCGAGCGCGAGAGCTGCCAGCTGGGTCGTCAGCCCAGCTCCCAGCAGCTCAGCGAGCCCTGCGAAAACCAGCAGAGCTCCACCGATCACCCCAGCTCCAGTTGCGAGCATCGAGGCTCTGAGCGCGTCGAGGCTCGGGGGAGTGGGTGTCAGGAACCTCCCCAGGGCGCCTGCAGCCACGAAGAGGGCTACGATCGACACCGCGTAGACAGCCAGGTCCACGGCCCAGAGGTTGGCGTAGAAGCCTAGCCCTGGAGCCACCCACGACGCTGCCAGCTGGAGGAGTAGTAGAGCCAGCATGGCTACCGCTACTAGGCTTAGGAGCAGGGCCAGCTTCTCCCTCATTTGCACCGGTGCCTATGCAGTTTTCCTCTCAATAAGCTTTTTCACCGAGAACCACGCACGGCAGTAGAGGCGCGTGGGCGGAAAAACTCCGTGTGTAGTGCTACTCGCGCTGGTGCTCGCGGTAGTAGCTGCGTCCTCTCTAGGCTTTGCCTCCCCTGCGTACACCTCCCAGAACTTCGAGGTCTACGATAACGCCGGCGCAGGGGTGGAGTACGCTAAGAGCGTGGCCGACGCTCTGGAGAGCGCGCGCTCCAGGGTGCTGCAGGAGGGGGCCTCCCTGGCTCCTCCTTGCTCTGGCAGCCGGTACACGGTGTACGTTGAGGCACTGGGAGGGGAGGGAGGGCAGGTAAGGTGGCAGTACACGAGCGATTCCTCAGGGAGAATACTCAGCTCCTGCGTGGTCTCGATATCCATAGCCCCGGGGCTCTCGGCCTCGACTCTCGCAAGGGTGGCTCTGCACGAGATGATGCACGTCGCGCAGGCATCGTACTTCAGGTACAGCAGCGTCGTAGCCAGCTATCCGTGGTACATCGAGGCCAGCGCAGAGGGAATAACAGGTGCTCTGATGGGCTCCTGCGGCTGGGAGCCATGGTACTTCCAGACGAGCCTTTACTCCGCGAACCCCTACTCCTTCAGCGATGGCGCTGAGGAGTGCTACGCCCTCGGGGCCTTCTACCACTGGGTTGTAGCCTCGGGCTACAGCAGTGTTCCCGGCGCTCTCTCGGGCTCGCTCTCCGGGAGCGCTGTGAGCTCGGACTGGGTGAACTCCGCTTACACGAGCTTCCTGCTCTCCCTCGCGAAGGGTGTGTCCATGTGCGGCAGGTCCTTCCAGCCCAGCTACCAGAAGGTGTCGCTCAGCACCTCCGGCTGAAGCACGCAGGTAAACCTTCAGGGGCTCAGCGCCGCCTACTACCAGATCGCGCTGCCGGCGCCGGGCCTCGTGCTGATCACCGTCTCGGGGTCTCCCAGGAGCAACCTCCAGCTGAATAAGCCCTTCTACACCTCGAACACATCCCTGCTCCTGGCGATCGTGAACCCCACGACTTCGCAGGC
>JAJHRT010000018.1 GCA_020833575.1 Thermofilum sp.
TTGCTCGCCTTCCCCTCGAGCTCTCTGCACGTCTGGGCGCTGGGGAGGAGCTCCTCGAGGCGTCGGCGCTTCTCCTGAAGGGACCTCTCCATCTCCTCTATTTTGCGGGCGAGCTCCAGCTTCTCCACGCCCTCGCGCAGCTGGGGGAGGTCCTTTGCAGCCTTTGCGACGTGGAGCTCCACAGTCCTGTAGTTCTGCCTTTCCTGCTGGAAACTCTCCCTCAGAGCGTCGCATTCCTCTGATATCTCCTCCTTCCTGCTGAGCAGCTCGTTATACGCATCAACGCTCTCCTGGAGCTCGATCATCCGTGCCTTAGCGTACTGGAGCTCCTCCATCACCCGCTTGAGCTTCTCGAGGTCTGCCTCCTTCCTTTTCAGCTCCGCTTCCACCTCGGGTATGCTTTCCCTAGGCAGAGTGTCCAGGGCTTTGAGCCACGCCCTATCGACGCGGGAGCCGCAGACAGGGCACTGGGTGGCATCCCTCCTTGTCAGCTCGTCAACGATATGCCTTCTCAGCTCGGAGACCATTCTGGCAGAGGTGAGCCTGTCCTTGAGCCCGCGCACCTCCCTCTCCAGGCTCGCTATGATGCCGCGGAGGTTTTCCTCAGAGCCCACCTCGCGCAGTATCCGGGAGTACGTCTGCTGTGCCTTCTCGTAGTCTCTCACCGAGGGCTCCAGGCGTATCAGCTGATCATCAATGGACTTCAGGCTTGCCTGGCACTCGCGCAGTTTTGCCGCTTCTTCGCGCTCGAAGTCCTCGGTGCATCTGTCGTACTCGCTTGATACAGCCTCGCTAGCCTCCCTCAGCAAGGCGTACACGCTCTTGATGTCGGCTCCGAATACATCGAGCTTCGCCAGCTTTTCCCGCAGCTCGGACGGTACAGGGAGCAGCTCCGCAGCCCTCAGCAGGGACTGCCTGACCTCCTCCGCCAGGATGTAGAGCTCCTCCTCTCTAGGTAGCCTCGTGCCCAGAGCTTGCTTAAGCCTCGATAACGCCTGCCCCTCTGCCTCTACGCTGCTGGCCAGGTTCTCGTACTCGATCTTGAGGGGCTGCAGCTTCTCGATCTCCACGCTCAGCCTCTTCAGCTGCTCCAGGAGACCCTCCCTCCTCTTCTTGAGCTCCTCAAGCTTCTTAGTCCGCGCTTGCATCTCGCTTTCAAGCTTCTTCCTATCCTCGAGCACCTGCTGGTATAGCTCTCGAACCCTCTCGAGTCTCTCTCTGACCTTCCTCAGGGGTATGCTCTTCACCAGCTCAGCGACAGCGTCGAGGCCGAGCAGCCTGTCCAGGACCCTGCTCCTCCTCGTGGGCGTTCCATAGGCTAGGAGGAACAAGTCTACGAAGTTGAGGAAGACGCTGCGGTAGAACTCCTCGAAGTCCAGCCCAAGCAGCCTCTCCACCTCCTCGCTTATTGCGCGCGCCCCGTAGACAACATCACCGCTGGGTTTCACCAGGCTTGCATCCTCCCTACCGCTCTTCAGCAGAGTCCGCGTGATCCTGTAGACCCCCTTCTCGTCGACCAGCTCGAGCACAACCCTGGCGGAGTTCCTACTCACATTGACGAGGTCCTCCTTCAGATACAGCCTCTTCCTGAGCCCGGGCTCCGTACCGTAGAGAGCATACGAGATGGCCGAAAGCAGTGAGCTCTTCCCAGTGCCCACGGGACCTACGATTATCGTCAACCCTTCGTCGATTCTCAGCGACGCCTTGCCCGCGAAGTACCTGAACCCCTCAACCTCTAGGCTCCTCAGCAGGACCGGCACCAGCCTCTCCCTCGACGAGGCTTCTTACAAGCTGGGCAACACCCTTCTTACCTCCCTTCGTGTAGGCTTCGAGGATCTGCAGCGCGAGGCTTAGGGCCTTAGGGTTCTCAGCGAGCTCCTGCTCTAGGAGCCTCCTCACCTCGCGCTCCACACTCGCCCCGATAAACCTCTCTTCACTCATTCCGCTCACCCAGCGCGCTTAGTTAGCTAGGGTTTAACCCCTCTCCTGCTTAAAACCACCAGCCAGGGGTTATCCTTGACGAAGTCCGGGAGACCCTCGCCGACCGTCTCCCCTCCTGCCACTCCAACCGCAGCCCGGGATTCCTGAGCAGCCGGGGGGGCGGCCAGCTCTTCAGCTGCTCTCCTCACCGCAGCCACCTCTAGCGGAGCCTCGTGGGGCTGGGGGGCAAGGGGCTTCCTGGGGGGTGTAGGCGCCACCTCTAGGCTTTCCCTCGCAGGAGTTCTCCTCGGAGCCTTGATCACCTCGTCGACGCCGCCTTCCTCATCGACCCTGAGCAGGCCCACCCTGAAGTACTCTTGGAAAGCCTCGCGGAGTATCGGCATCTTCTTGCCCACAAGCCTCGACAGAGTGCTTGCGCGCACTGCTAAGTACACCTCGTCGAAGCGCGCAAGGTCCCTGCAGGAGGACCCCGCCTCCCACAGTGCCTCGAAGAGCTCTGAGGAAGACTCCCTGAGGAAGAGCTTGACGGCCACGGTCCCCAAGGCTCCTCTGGCCACGATGGTGTCTCCTTCAAAGCTCTCCACTTTGAACCCTCGGGCCTCCAGGTACTTTTTCACATGGGTTATCAGCTGGTGTTTAAGCAGCGCGTAGCTCATTCCTCTAAGATGTGCCTTCGAGAAATTACGTAATAAGCCTAGCGGCTCAGGCTACTAGTAGTGAACCCCTCTCTTGTACCACCCTTCCATGCGGTCCCAGCTCCACTCCACGGAGTCAGGCACTGCGAGACTGTACACGATGCCACCCTTCCAGACGGAGTACAGCGGGTCTGAGACCAGCTTGACCGCGTAGTCGAGCCCTCTCGCCCTCAGCTGCAGGGCAACCTTCTCCGCACTGTTCACAGCGACGTCCTCCAAGCCGGGCGGGACCTTCCAGGCAAAGTTACCCCCGCTGAGTATCACCACCCGGATCTGCTGCTGTGCCTCGAAGCTCGTCTTGTTGATGGAGTAGCTAATGGCCTCCCCTAGAGGCATGGTCCCCGGCAGCTTCTGCCCGCCCACCACCGTGTCACGGGGCCTAGGCATTCCGCGCTTATAGTAGCTCTCGAAGATCTCGTGGGTCGGGTTAAAGACTATCTCGCCTATGAGGAAGCGCATCCAGGAGTTCGCCCCCATGTCTATCTCTATGGTCGTCCTGGGAACCTTGAACACGGCCCTGAACCTCTCAGGCTCCCGCTTAGCCTTCTCGATGGCCGTGTTGAGGTCCCTGGGTATCAGGCCCACGCTCTCCTTGAAGAGGCGCACGAACTTCTCCTCCCTCGCTCTATCCTCGTAGCCGAGGTCCCGGAGTATCTCGGCCGCCATGGCGTCGGCCTCGGCCCCTCCCCTGTTCAGCACCGTTATAGCGTCCCTAACTGGGTACACGACGATGGGCGTTATCTGCGTGTTCCCGTGCCCCGACTCCACAACTATGCACTCCGTCGTCTTCTCCGCTATCGCCACCGCGAGGGGCTGCGGGATTATGGTGACAGCCTTCACGTAGCGTCCCTCCTTGTCCAGCTCAGCGTGTATGTCGAAGAGCTTCTCGTACATGTACTTAGGCGCGATTGCCGAGAGAGCCGCGGTCACGTAGAAGCCGTCGAAGTCGCGCGGCTTCTGCAGGTCCCTGAGGCTCCTCTCGAAGCCGTACCTCGTGATCTCCCTGATCACAAGCCACGCCCTCTCGTTCCCCCTCTCCACGATCCCGTCGTGCATGGGGTAGATCAGGGACCTTCCAAGGCTGTCGACAGCTGGCAGGTAGCGTGACACCTCCTCGCCGACTATCACCGGCTTCGAAACCCCGAATAGCTCCAGCAGGAGCCTAGACTCGAGCTCGGAGGTGATCACGCCCCTGTTCTCTACGACGTAGGGCTTCTCGGCCACTGGACCGAACTTGAACTGGCTGGTCCCGTAGTCTTCAGCGTAGGCGTACTTCCTCCTGTACTCGTCGATCACAGACGACCCCGAGGCGGATGTGTATCTAGGCTAAATAACCTTTTTAGCCGGAGAGGCCAGGTGTGCCTGTGGGGGTGGATCGGGCGCTACTCCTGGTCGAGCAGCGGGGCTCAGCCCTGGCGAAGGCAGTGCTCAAGCGCGAGCTAATACCCTTCAACTTCGACTCCCTGCTGGGAGTCAAAGCGGCTGTGACGAGGACGTCGACCTTGAAAGGACTCCTATTACTCCCCCTGCCGGTTAAGCTCAGGCAGGAGCACAGCCTCTACAGGGCATTCAGCCGGGGTGACGTCCTCGTGATCCACCAGCTAGGCTGCATAGCCGTGGTGGTTGAGCAGCAGCCTCTGGGGGCGGTGGAGGCCTACAAGGCCGGCGAGGTTCTCGAGGGCCTGGACAACCTCTCCAGGCTGCCAAGCGGGGCCACAATAACCCTGAGGGTGACGCCCGCCGAGAGGGGTATTTAAGCGGCGTAGAGCTTTCCAAGACGATGAGCCCCGAGGATAGCGCTGAGCGTGTTGGCCACATGGTCCCCCTGAGGCTTAGGGGGCTCAACGACCTCGCGCGGCTGGTAAGCGGGACCATGACCATGGGGCACCCAACGTACATTGTCCACTTCGTTGAGAGAGGCAAGCACGTCTACGGGGTGTTCATCGTATTCCGGGACTACTACAAGCATTACGGCATACCCATGTTCTACTACACCGTCACCGACAAGGAGCTCCCCGGAGACTACCTGCTCTTCAGATCCGACGAGGGCGGAGAGTACATTGAGCCGTACAAGGGGGTTAAGCCCGGCTGGGTCGCCATCCCGGTAGTGCACCTAAAGGAGAAGCCCAGGCTGATAGGGGAACTAGAAGTCGAGTAAAAACCCGAAGAAACTCTGCAGGTTTCTGCCCGCTACTTTTTCCTCTCAAGAACGATCTCTATGGTGGAGACGTTCCTCTTCTTGTCGCCCTCTCCCACCTGCTCGCTGCTGATGCGGACGCCTGCGATGTCCACTTCGCCCTTCAGGAACCTGTTCCTCACGATCTCGGCGACGTCCACAGCCCTGGAGATAGCGCGACCGCGCGCCTTAATGAAGACCCTCTTGGCTCCCTGGTTGAACTGGATCACTGTTGCCAGGACGTAGTTCATGACGCTCTTGTTGCCCACTAGGACGCTGCCTTCCTGCAGGCTCATTTTGGTCACCGGTAGCGCTCTCTCCGCCTGCACCACCCTTAATAAATATTATGCCGCACCCCTCGGAGAACTCTAGAAGACGGGTCTCAGCTCCAGCTCGTAGCCGAACTTCCTGACTATCCTCTCGAGCTTCCTCCTAGGCTTGCCGAGGATAAAGTTGTAGTGCTCAGCAGACAGCTCCACGACGACGATGGACGACGAGCTATCCACCTTGACCTCGTACCCGTCGTCGCCGATCATGCGCTGCAGCGCGCGCTCAAGAGCAGACTTGACCTTGTACTCCTCTATGCTCACCCTCCCATGCTGCTTCTTAATGGGGACCACGAAAGTCCGCTCGCCGAAGACGTAGAGCTCGTACTCAGCCTCCCCTGTTAGGAAGTCCCGGACCACCACGACCGGCCTAGCGAGGTCCTCCTCCTTCAGCCCGTGCGGTATCTTCACCGTGGTCTCCAGCGAGTAAACCTTCTCAACATTCCCGTTCTTGATGAAGATCACGGTATCGACTATGGAGGGTATCATGCCTAGCTCAACCCTTCCAATGAACCTCTGTATGGCGTCTATGGGGCTGGTAGCGTGCACCACCCCTATCATGCCCACGCCGGCCAGCCTGAGGTCGGCGTACAGCTGGAAGTCCTTAGTATCCCTCATCTCGTCGAAGACAGTGTAGTCAGGCCTGGAGAGGAGCAGAACGTCGTGTATCTCCTCAGAGGTCGCGTAGCTCTTGGAGTACTGCGTCACCTCCGGCGGCAGCACCATGTCGCGAGGCGACTCTATGGTCTTAACAACCCTGCCCTTCCTGTGGTAGTACTCCGCGAGCGCCTGTGCAAATGTCGTCTTGCCCATACCCGGCGCGCCCGCGATCAGTATCCCCTCGGCCTGCTGCTCGAGCCGCTCCACCAGCTTCCTAGGCAGCCTGTAGTCCTCCAAGCTGAGCCTCGCCACAGGCCTAACAGCCGTTATCTCGTAGCCGTCCGAGAAGGGGGGCTTCGTGATCACGACCCTGTACTCGTTGAGCTGCACGATCGTAAGGCCTGAGCTCTCGTACTCGATGAAAGAGTTGGGCTGCGTTCTAACACGCTCCATAATCTGCCTTATGAAGTCCTCCATCTCGCTACGGGTCAGAGGGCGGGAGTCCAGCTCCACGAAGGACCAGTTCCCGGGTGTGCCACGCTTAGCGCGCGGGCGAGTACCCTCCTTCAAGTGAACAGACATCGTGTTCTTATCGAAGAACCTGTCGAGGAAGAACTCATCCTCCTGCGCCCCTTTGAGCAGCAGGACCTCCAAGCCCATAGCCCTCGCGGCCTCGGCCGATATCTCGTCGACCGTGACGAACACGGCGTTGTTCTCGATAGCCAGCAGCCTGGCCACCACATCGGGGTCCAGGTTGCGCAGCCCCCGCGCACCCACAGGAAGCTCGTACACATACTCCACTTCTACGAGCTCCTGGAGGCTGCTGGAAAGCTCCCTCAAGAGCCTCAGCTCGCGCAAACCCGACACTCCAGTACTGCTCCCCTTCCGGGCCTGCTCTTCAAGGTAGTCGACCACCGAGGCGTGAATAAGGAGCCTACCAGCTACCATGCCCCGCTGCAGAGCATCCCGCAGGGCCCCGCTAAGTATCGCGGAGAGATCCGGCACGTACACCTGCTCCTCCATACATCACACTCTGAGTGCTGCCCCTGCCAGGCAGTGTTTAAAGTTTGTGCCAGCTAAGCACGCGCACCAGTGATAACAGCCACCAAAAGCATGAGGGAGAACAGCTTCCAACACGCAGTCAAGCTTATACTCGAGGATATCAAGTCCTTAGTAATGAGCAAGGCCAAGAATCGACAAGTTATAAAAATTATTTTCCTAGCAGTATTCGGCGCACTGCGTTTCTCTAACGTCTTAGCTTTTTCCCTTTGCTGGCTTGATTCTTGGGCCTGGCGGTGTTTTGGTTCTATTATTTGTCCCGAGTATTACATATTGTGGAGGTGGAGGTATCCTAGTTGAAAAGTATAGATTCATTGATAAGTCACTTTCTTTTTTGAGATATATGCCGTCAATAGTCTGAATAATGTGTCCCTGCATGTCCCTTAGCACCATGTAGTCTACCTCGTAGGTATCTGAGGAGTTATCGATGAAAATAAGTGTTGAGTGGTAATAGCTTGTAAGGTTTAATGTCTTTACGAGTACCCCATTCCTGTATAGCTCGAGGACTCTTGTCTCGTTGGATAATGAGCCAGCAAAGCCAAATATCTGCGTTCTAGTCCAGTTTGGGGCTGTTCCGATTCTTTCTGCTATCCAGTCAATTTGGATGATCCACGTAGCGTTGGTGTCTTCGTATGGTGGAACAGATAACCTAAGGTCAAAAAATGACCAGTCGCTTGTAAATGTCAAGAGTGGAGCCTCCCCTAATAGTTGCCCATGCTCGTCATAAACCTGGACAGATGGGGTGTCATTAGGTGGAAAGTCAACAACTATGACTGTCCATCTATTCGTCACGGGTATAATGACGTGCTGAGATGGATAAATGAGGCTAAAGCTCCCTACGTCAAGCCAAACAGCTCCGTTCCGTTTAAAGAAGGTGGGATAAATCAATATTCCGCGTCCATCGTTAAAGATTCGTATTTCACAGCCTGCGTAATACGTAAAGTTTTCTGGGATATTTTCGATTCCATTTATAAGTATCCGTAGTGCAATTGCAAAACGCCTGACATAATAAGACTCGATAATTGTTCTTACCACATAGTCATATCCCGAAAGATGGAATTGACTTCCAATATGCTGTGAAGAAATTATCCACGTCCCATTGATGGGGCTAGGATTCATACTACTTAACAATACAATGGGGTCATCTATTAGGTCGAACTGCCAGAACGTCGTGTTTGCTCCTGTATAATCCGATATGTGGTTAACGTATGTCCAGTTACCGGGCGGGGTCCAGGCTGGGTTGAAGGGGTTAACGTGGTCGTAGTTCTTGTAGGTTATCTTGAAGCCTGGGGTGGACTGGTTACCAGTTGTGGGCGTGGTTAGGTTTAGCTTGAATATGTCTAGTGGGTATGTGAGGTTCTTGTGGGAGAATCGTATGTCGTAGAGCATGACTACTGCCCTGCCGTCTTCTGCCCTTACACCTGTATCGACGAATATGTATGTCAGATAGATTAGCTGGTGGAGGTCGGGGGTTATTCCGAACGGGATTGTTACGGCTATGGTGCCGTTGTATTGTTTTGGCAGTTTTTCGGCGAGGACGGCGTATGCATACTTCTTGTTGTCTGGCGCCACGTATAGGTACTCCGCGTAGCGAGGTATCTTGGTGACAGCTCCTGAGGGGGCCGCGGCTATGCTTACGGTGTCGTTGCTCATCGCAGTTGTTACAACGGTTCCCTCGACAGACTGCCCACGGGCCTTGGACCCCAGCAACAACTGCAGGTCGGGTATGCCGTAGTTATACTGGATTAGGGTATGGTACGATAAAACTCCGCCCTCCGCTGTAACGGAAAAGTCGAAAAGGATAGAGAGCAGGATGACTACTAGTGTCCCCTTATTGGCGAGACCCTTGCCGGTCTTTTTGACAAAGTCCCAGAGCCTTTGTCTCAGTGTTGTTTGGACGACCTTCTCGGAGGTTACATAGACCCTGGTCATCCCTCTAGCCAGTAGTTTCTGCTGTAATGCCGTATACTCCATGTCTCCAGCTAATTCGTAAGTGTATTGATGAACCCTGGTAGCGACGTTCCAGTAGGACGATACGAGGTCTATCGTCGCCTCTGTCTGCGTCGCGTCCAGGACTGCCCCTGTTGGAACACCCTTATACGTTGTGTCTATGAGCCATATGACTGTCTTGGGCACTCTGGGGTTTTTGAGCGCAAGTTCTCCCTCTATATATGCGTCTTTGACTAGTTCAGCGTAGAGAGTATCTGGGTACTTTGCTATGGTCCACGTGTTCTTCACTTCTACCGGGACAAGGATTATCCTGTCCCCCTTCATCATGACATAGTATGCGTCGAACTTTCTGCCAGGCGCTTGCCTTATGTAGTTAACTGCCCTGTTGATAATATCGTCTATGTCTAGTTTTCTGATGTAGTCGAGCTTTCTCATTATATGTTCTTTTTCTACTTGTGACACTGCGGGGTCCGCTAGTATGCTCTCATATAACCTAATTAGCTCTTCACGTGCCTGTGTAAAGTAGTACTTAGCTCCATACTGGCGTGTAGCAAATCTAATCAAGTCCTCGACATTTAACTCGATTCTTTGCCAGATTGCATCCCTGTAATACTGCTCTAACAACTCGTATGCGCGCGCGCGGCGCGTATTTTTGTATGCACTTTTTAGAGCCTCGTTTATGGGGATAAATACGCCGTCTGGGTTCTTGCCCCGGGCTATATAGAAGTCGTATATGAGGTCGTAGATGTTACGGCCAGTTGAACCTTCCGGTAGACTGGCAACTACGCTTTGGATTTCTTCGAGTGTTGGATAAAACATACCTCGTCCTATAAGAAGCCGTGTCATAAACCATAGGGATTCGACCTCTTTGAGAACGTCTTGGGGATTTCCCAGGGTGAAGCTCGTCGAGAGCATCGCCACGTCAGCTAGCTGGATTAATCTTTCAGTAAAAGCCATCATACCGGCTGCAACTAATTGGTTGTTACTGAGTAGTTTTGTGCCATAGTTGTCATAGGCTACAGCGTCTGGTCTAAACACGTAGAAGCCATACTTTTCTGTTAGATTGTATCGGGACCTATCTGGATACATCTCGGCTACGAGTGTTACGAAGCATGGTGGGTTCTGCGGGATCAACATGGTGAAGTCTGTTAGCGGGATGGCTAGTGTCTCTATGATGTACGGTATCCCGTCTACGTAAACCTGCTGGATTCGGTAGAGCGGGTTGTCCGGCACCGCTGTCTTGTGGAATAGCTTCTCAACAAATCTTGTAAACTGCTCAAGGATTGTTAGCCGATGTGGTAGGCCGCTGACGGGGGCCCCCTGTAAGGGGTTGTACCCGGTTCTCTTGAACAGGACGCTTATCTTGACGGCCGTAAGCGACGTAACCGCTCCTGTTGATGGAACAGAGAAGCCTAGCGATGAGAATACGTCCAGCAGGCCCAGTATGTCCCTGTCTGTCTTTATTGGTGGGTTCTGGGTCATTTCAAACGCGTCGAAGACGAGTGGGAACGTGCCGAGAGGGGCTACTTTCGCCTGTAAAAGTGGAAGGGTCTCGGGCGTCAGGGTGATGGAGTATCTTGTCTGGTTTAGCTTCATGTCGGCGAGGAATAGCAGCATGAAGGTGGGGTCGAGCGATAATTGGTATTTCGTGGCGTTCCAGAGGTCCCTTGGATAGTACTGGACGTCGAGGATGTAGCGTAGGTTTGTGTATTTTAGGTTCGTGTATGCTAGGACTTGTGCAGATGTTATGTCGTATACCCAGTGTATCCTGATGCCGAGGGTTTTAGAGAGAGCGTAGTCCCGTATCATGTTGGCTAGGTAAGTTTTGAAGTTCTGTATGCCGTCGTAGTGGTTTAGGACTTGGACGTAGATTTTCGGCGTCTGTATCGTGTCCGGCCTGTCGGGGTACGTGTAGTATACTATGGCGTCGTATGTGCGTGCTGGGCGCTGTTTAACGTCGTCTATTATCTGGTCCCATGTCTTTTTCGCCTCGTTTTTGTTTTTACCTAGGTAATCGAGTAGCTTGTCGAACCACCACTTGTTTTCTTTTGACTCGAATGCTTGCTTGACTCTGTCTACGTGTTGCTGATACGTTGCTAGTTGTTCTTTGGACGTGATGTTTAGGGTTAGTGGGACCGTATTGGAAGCATCGAGGATTGTTGTTATGTTTATGATTAGGAGGCGGTTGCTGAACCTGGTTGGTGCTACGAGCTTGTACGCGAGGATAGATGCCTTCTTGTCGTAGTTCCAGTACGCGGCGTTGTATATTTTGTAGTATGCCTGCATAGGGAGGATCGGGAATAGTTGTTGTTCCTGCGCACTTACGGGGGCGAGGATAAGGGTCTGCGCCATCACTAGTACTGCTAAGAGGGCTGTGGAGACTTTTCCTAGGGCTTGTCTTCGTTTACACATAACCCGCTATACACGTGCGCGCACGTTTAAAATGTTTTGCGGTGAAGTGGCGCGCGCAGCAAAAGGTTTTTATTCTCTCTTTCATGAGTGGCTGTACAGTTGAAGGGGGGAGACAGGGTGGAAGGGGCTGGAACGCTTCGGGATGAGGTGAGGGTTTTAGAGGAGAAGATGAGGGAAGTTGAGGAGTTCTTTAAGGAGGAGTTCTACAAGAGAATGGATAGGTTCTGGGCTGAGGCCTTGAAGCTGTATGTAGACAAGGTCGTCGACGACTTAAAGCTACAGGAATGGTTTGGCGAGCTACATCGTGT
>JAJHRT010000108.1 GCA_020833575.1 Thermofilum sp.
CATTCTTCGAAGGCAACATGCTCAAAGTAGCAGGGGGGAGCTTCGCCCTAAGCTTGGCGGGCATCTTCGTCGTAGGGTTCGTACCGCAGGTTCTATCATTCCTGTTCGTGACAGGGTTGGAGAGGATGGTGGCGGCGAGGATAGAGGCCACGGCTACGAGAGCGGTGCCCCAGATGGGCAAAGCCGTCCTAGCTGGTGGCGCTAGGGGCCTGGCCACGGGGGCCACCATGACCGGCAGGGCCGCCTACGCCCAGGCAATCAAGGTCAAGCCCATAGCGGACGTGATGAGATCGGCCGGGGTGATGATCGGCAGGGCGAGGGAAGCGATATCAAGGACTCTGGATCGTGTGCAGTCCCGGCTGGAGGATAGGATGGCCCGGGCGCGGAGGATCCTCACCCGCGACCAGGCCGGGCTCGAGACGTGGAGGGGTCTGGAGAGGGACTTCGAGAGATTCACAGTGCTAGACGGGGCGTACAGGGAGGCGGGGAGCAGGTTCGCAGAAGCCCTAGAATACTACCACGAGAACCCGGGCGACGCGCTCGCCGGAGCAGCCCTCTTCTTAGCGAGAGAGGAGTATGAGAGGCTGAAGGCCGAGAGGGAGGCGGAGAGGGAGCTCCTGGAGGAGAAGGTGAGGCGCCTCAGGGAGCTCAACGCGATAACCGGCGACGACTACCGGGCCCTCATGACCGGAGTCCGGGAGGCGGGGGCCGTGCCGGCAATAGCACTCCAGTACGCCAAGAAGAGGGTGAAAGACTACGAGGAGCAGCTCGATGTAGACAGGGCACAACTTCTCAAAGAAGAGGCCATAGACAAGCCGATGATAGGGATAGTAGAGAGGGTGAGGGGGGCGCCAAAGAAGGCATGGCAGGAGCTCAGACGCAGAGTCTCAGAGTGGTTTGAGATAAGAGGGCCAAGAGGCCAGGAATGAGGACTCGGCGAGGAGTGGCGAGCCCGGACACCTCGTGTCTAGGGCGAGTATCGCGAGCAACCCCCTAGGGAAGGAGTCGGGGAGGGGCGTGTTTAGCGGAGAAGTGCGGGGTCACAGCTGTGCCCCCGCGCACAGAGCCTCCCTCAAGGGATCCCCACCTCGACTATCAACGCCTCGTAGATCAGGAGGCCTAGAGACATCCTTATCATTGCTGAGACGACATCCGCGAATGCTTCGTTCGCATCCCCGTTATACAGGTGTTTTCTCCTATCGGCAAGGTCGTTCATTGTGTACAGTTCGAAGAAGAACTCTAGGGACTCGTGCTTCGCTAGCAACCTCTCCAGGTCTGCTGGCACTGTGCCGGGCGGTGGGAGCTCGTCCACCTTCCCCTCGATGAGCTTGGACTGGAGCTCCGAGATCCTCTCGGCTATGTCGGCCAGCGTGCTGGCGAGCTCCGCCATGAGCTCCTCGAGCTCGCTCTCGCTCCTCCTGATGGCGAACTCGACCGCTTCCTCCACGAACCTAAAAGACCACCTCTGCATGTCGCGCAACAGATCCTCGCCCTTGACCCAGCCTCCCTTCTCCCTCAGGGTGTGGTAGATCCTGGCGTAGACGCCGGCCAGCCTGAAGGTCTCGCCCAGGCTGTTCCTCACGATGTATACTGGGTGGCCGAACCTGTCCTCGTAGTAGCCCACCTCCTCCACGTCATCCCTCAGCCTGAAATACTTCTCCTCTATGGGGGCTACCCACTCTTTTCCCTCGAACCAGATGAGGTCGGGGTAGGTGCAGAGGTATGCTATGCCCGAGTTGCCCTTGTTATCCACGCATGCTCCCGGCCTGAGGGCGCCGGGCCATAGAAGGTACGTGCCGCCCATCACTCCGAACCTGTCGCCGACCCAGTGTATCCTGGACGTCCTGTCGGGCACGACGTAGACGCCGTACAGCCTCGGAATGGCTTCCTCCACCTTCCTGCACGGGCTACCCAGCTTCACCTCCGCGGGCTCCCTCACCCTACAGTAGACCTTCTCTAGGGGTTGCTCGGGCCTGACCACCTTCTTGAACCTCGGCTCCCTCCTCCAGAGTATCACTTGGCCTCCGCCCCCCCGACGAGCTCGTACAGCCCCTTGCCAGCCCTCCTGACCACCCCCTTGATGGCGAGGTAGTAGAACGCGTTCGAGGCCATCCTGGGGCTGTACCCTCTCCTGTGGAGCTCCGCGGCTACCTCCCTCACGGTGGCCCTGCCACCCCTCTCTCTCAGTATCTCTACTACCGTCCTCTCAACCTCTGACAGCATCGGTATCACCCCCATCACTAAATATAGCGGTGCGCCGAAGGTTATATACTATGTCGGGGGGAGCGGGAGCACAGCTGTGCCCCAGCACACCGCGACGGCTAGATATAGAGGGGATGGAAAACGGGCTCGGGCGAGCTCCTACACGGGGCGTTGGGTTGAGGGTATGTGGGGTGCGTAGCTGTGCTCCCTTCGTGGGGGCTCGCGAGGATCTAGGGTGAGATTCCGGGCTTTAAGCACTTGTGGCAACCGGGGTTGGGGGCCTTGTTAGGATGGGTACAGCTGTGCTCCCGTACACTGGGCCGTTGTTGTGAGAGAGATCCAAAACCTGGGATGATCTGTGGAGGGGGGAGGTCGGGGTCGAGTTTAAAATCGAGTTTAAAAACAGCCGCGCCGAGCCACGCCACGCCGCGCCAAGCCAGGCCAGGCCAAGCCCAGCCCTGCCAAGCCGTGCCGCGCCAAGCCGCGAGGTCGCCCGGGGTTTAGGGCTCATCCCCGTGTTTAATGTTTGAGAGTAAAGGTTTTAAGCTTTGCTGTAGTAGTTGTAGTAGGTGGTGTTGCTGGTGAGGTGCCCTAAGTGTGGCTACGAGTGGGCTCCGAGGGTTGAGAGGCCTAAGAGGTGCCCTAGGTGTGGGAGGTGGCTACCGCCTTGGAAGTAGAGGTTTATGAGGTTAGGATTGTTGGTGTAAGGCCCCTGCTGATGCACAGGCCTAGGCTCACGGACATGCAACCGAAGAGGAGGAGTGAGATTCCATCGCCTGAGCAGGAGGCGAGGGAGGCTCTGTACACGGACGGGGATTTGATAGTGGTGCCGAGCCTTAACGTTAAGGCTATGTTGCGCGATGCAGGTCGAAACTACAAGATACCGCAGAGGAGGGCGACCTACGGGGCCTACATCAGGGCCGGCGTAGACATAGAGCCCTCGCCATACATACCGCTACTGAACCCCAGGACAGGCCAGCCGTACAGGGTTAGCGGGAGGGAGTGGAAGATAGATGTAAGGCCTGTGGTGGTTCAAATGAACAGGGTTCTAAGGGCCAGGCCCAGGTTCGACGAGTGGGCCCTTGAATTCAAGATAGTCAACCTAGACCCCGGCTTGCTGAAAAGGGACATGTTATCCAGGATACTGGCGGATGCAGGTAGGTTCTACGGGCTGGGCGATTTCCGACCCGACTTCGGCCTGTTCAAGGTGGAGAAGTTCAACGTCGTAGCGTGAAGACACAGCCTAGCCTCCCCCCGCCTCAACCTTTTTTCCACGGGCTGTTCTCGGCGGGCATGTAGGCGTTAGCCGACATGATGAG
>JAJHRT010000109.1 GCA_020833575.1 Thermofilum sp.
CTGCTACAAGTACTGCTAACGGAAGGATGCATTCTCTGAGGTTTTCCAGCTTAATCATCACTATATTATCCCAGAGGGTGAAAGAAATAAGATTTTTCTTGCTTTCTTTTAGGAAGGTCGTTTAATCAAACTCCGACGATTTCTCTTCCTCCTTCTCCTCTTTCTTCTCCTTCTTCTCCTTCTCTTTCTCCTCCAATCTGGATGCAGCAATGATGTCGTCGATTCTAAGGATCATTGTTGCAGCCTCGGTGGCGATTTTGATCGCATGCTCCTTCACTATGGCGGGCTCGAAGACTCCTAGTGCGAGCATGTCAGCGACCTCGCCGGCAAACACGTCTACGCCGTAAGACCACTTCGCCGGGTCCTCGTGGGCGGCTCTAAGATCAGCCATCATATCGATTGGATCTAGGCCTGCGTTCTCGGCCAAGGTTCTCGGTATGCCTTCGATAGCGTTGGCGAACGCCTCTATGGCTAGCTGCTCCCTTCCTCCAACCTCTGTGGCGTACTTCCTAAGCTCCTTCGCTATCTCAGCCTCTATCGCGCCGCCACCTGGCACTATGTAGGGTCTCCTCAGGACATCTGCGACGGCGTACAGCGCGTCTTTGAGGGATCTCTCAGCCTCGTCCACAGCCCTCTCGAACCCTCCTCTGATGAGTATGGTGACGCTCTTGGGGTTGGGGCATCCCTCGACGAAGACCATCTTCTCGTCGGCAACCTTCCTCTCCTCCACCAGCTTCGCAGTGCCCAGCGCCTCGGGGGTGATGTCCTCAACCCTCGTCAGGATCCTCGCGCCAGTAGCACGAGCAAGCTTCTCCATATCACTCTTCTTCACACGCCTCACAGCCAGAATCCCAGCCTTCGCCAAGTAGTACTGAGCCACATCATCAATCCCCTTCTGGCAGAACACCACATTCGCACCAGCCTCCTTAATCTTCTCGACCATTTCCCGCAGGATCCTCTCTTCCTCCTCTAGGAACTGGTGCATCTGCTCAGGAGAGGAGATCCTGATCTCAGCGTCTATCTCTGTCTTCTCTATCTCTAGTGGGGCGTCGAGCAGCGCAATCCGGGCATTCTCAACACGCTTAGGCATCGCAGGGTGCACAACCTCCTTGTCCACGACTATGCCGTAGACCAGCTGGGTGTCGAGGAAGGAGCCGCCCCTCTTCTTGATTATCTGGATGTTGTCAACATCCACTCTTACCTCGCCGTCAACGTACTCGGCCACCTGTTTCACAGCTTTGACCGCTATATCCGCGAAGTAGTCTCTCAGCGCGGCAACCGCCTTGCTTCGCATGGCGGTCATAGCCACCTTCTTCAGAGTCTCTTCATCATCCAGGCTTACCTTGATGGCTCTGGCTCTTATGACCTCCTGCGCCTTCTCCAGCGCCTTCTTGTAGCCGCTAGCTATGATCGTCGGGTGGATGTTCTTGTCCAGCAGCTTTTCAGCCTCCTTGAGGAGCTCTCCGGTGAGGACGACAGCAGTTGTGGTTCCGTCGCCAACCTCTTTGTCCTGAGCCTTGGAGACCTCCACCATCAGCTTGGCAATCGGGTGCTGAACATCCATCTCGTCAAGGATTGTCGCGCCATCATTAGAGATGGTAATGTCTCCAAGTGTATCGATGAGCATCTTGTCCATGCCCTTCGGGCCCAGGGTGGTCTTGATAGTCTCAGCAATAGCTCTAGCAACCATTATATTCAGGCTGATTGCCTCACGCCCAGTCTGCCTGGTGGAGCCCTCCTTGAGTATCAGTACCGGAACTCCGCCTATCTGACCTATTGCGGCCATAGCCTCACCGCCTCTTAGGCAAATTATCACTTCTATATAAAGCTTTCTCAAAGATGCCGGAGCACGGGAAAGCGTTCACGAAAGTAAGTCTACAACTTCTACAGCGTTGAGCGAGAACCCCATGCTCTCGAGGTAGTCCCGACCTCTCTCAAGCACTCTCTCGTCGAGAATGAATGCCTGGACGGTATCCTCTTCTGAGCGAAGTCCCCGACCTATAGCTTGCACCACTCGGAAGAGTGCTGGGTAAAGGAACGTGTGCTCCCAAGCTTTCTCCTCGTCGCCGAGGTGCTCGCGCAGTCTCTCCATAAACGCAGTATTCTCTAGAGAGGGTTCCGGCACAGGAAGCCCCGCCACAATGACTATATCCAGCATGTTCTTGCCCAGCGACCTGAGCTCTATGCCTTCGCTGAACTTCCCCCATGCCACCACCAAGAGGAGGAAGCTGCGCAGCTCCTTTACTCTCTCAATGAGTTCTTCTAAACGCGTGTCAGGTCTTTCTCTTATCTTAGGCTGGGACCTGATGTATGGGTAGACGTTAGTCAGGAACGAGTACGACGGGAAAACTACTAGAACTTTAGCGCAACCCCTCTCTGCAACAGCTCGAGCGTATATCTTGTCAATCAGCTGGCCGTACAGCCTGAAGGTGCTCTCATCCCTTCCGAGATACCTCGAGGAAACCCCCCTGGTGACCGTTACTTGCACCCTACTACCCCACGGGTACGGGTACACGACCGTCTCCAGGCGCTTCTCGTCCAGGCCCAGAGTAGCCACCAAGTACTCGCGTGGTGGGAGAGTTGCCGACATGAGTACGGATGAGCGAGTCATCTCAAAAACCCTCCTAGCCACCTTAGCTGGGTTAACTAGCACTAAGTGAAACTGCCTCTCCCCTTCTCTCGAAGTGACGTAGAGAAGATGTTCAGGCCCCATCTTCTCGACAGAGGAGAGGAACTCGGCCACTCTCCAGAGGCTTGAAGTGACCCCTACCTCCTTCTCGTACAGAGCTGCCAGCGCAACGAACTCGCGGGAGAAGGTTTCCACCCCTCCCAGCTCGACGCTCTCAATCCTGGTGTCGCTTTGCCCCCGCGAGTACCTTCTCAGCAGTGCTAAGAGGCTGTCTACAACCCTCGCTGCGCCTGCGGTGTCCGCAGCCCTTTTAAGCTCCATTCTTGCGAGTTCGCGGCGCGCCTGAACGAGAGTTTGCTCTCCAAGAACTCTTCTCGAAATCTCGCTTATCTGCCTTGGGAGATTGTGCGCTTCATCAACAACTAGAAGGGCTCCTCCGAGGTCTACCCCACTCCGCTCTATGAAGTACTTCAGCAGCTCGGGGTCGAAGAAGTAGGGATATGACGCAACAATGAGTCGTGCACGGTTAAGCATGCTCCAGGCGATGTAGAAGGGGCATGTCCGCTTCCGCAGCCCCAATTCCCTGAGGATGTTCTCGTCCAGAATCGAGATGTTATCAGAGAGCGCAGTCGACCTATTAAAGGGGCATAGGCCAGCAGCTCTCTTCGCCCTGCACAGCTTTAAGAACTCCGAGTAACCTATCGAGGGATCTTTCCTCAGAAGGCAAAGATCCATCTTGTTCACAAGAGCAACCGCTGGCACAGAAATCCCGCTGCCAAGTAGTGCGAGAGCCTCTCTCAAAGGTGCCTGAAACTGCGATCGAGTTCTAGCCAGGTAGATTACCTTAGG
>JAJHRT010000110.1 GCA_020833575.1 Thermofilum sp.
ACCCTGCCCGGGTCCTCGCCGCTGTTCGCGTGGAGCCCGATCTCCCACCCCCTCCTCGAGAGCTCGGCCATCACATCGCTGTAGCCCTCCACCGTGCTCCCGTCGTCGTACACCGGGCGGAAGAAGAAAGTGGACCTCACGCCGGCTCGCTCCTCCCACTCCATGAGTAGCTCCACACCGTAGTATATGTTCTCGCCGCGCTCTAGGAACCTCCTCTGGTCCTCCGGCTCGAACCTGTCGAGCCTCCTCAGGACGTGCTCCCTCGGGGGGCCGTGGCGGGGCCAGTCGACATCGTGCGTGAGCACGAGGAGTAGGGGTCGGTCCACGGGGGGCTTCCAGCGAGAGGATTTTAAAAATCATCTGCGCTGGGGGGTCAGGAGGCCCTTGAGCGGGGAGTGCGTGCTGCTGGCGTCTGCCGCTTCGAGGAAGGCTCTCGCGATGGCGGAGTCGCTGAGAGAGGTCCTAGGGGTCAGGATCGCTGGCGTGTTCCACGCGAGGCACCCCTACCTCCACTCCAGGGTTTTCGCGGAGCGCGTCCTCCACCCCTCCACCAGGAGCTCGAGCGACTGGCCCGCTGCCGTGCTGGAGGCAGCGCTGTCGCTGGGCTGCTTCGCCGTAATGCCGGTGGACTTCTCGGACGTCTTCGCGCTGTCCGCTTGCAGGCGCAGCTTCGAGAAGAGGGGCGTGCTGCTGGTAGCCCCGCCCTTCGAGGGCGTTGTGCTGGCCTCCGACAAGGCGAGGCTCCCGGAGCTCTCCCAGGGCATCGTGCCGACTCCTAGGCAGGTCGTCGCCGATGGCAGCCTCGAGGGCTTGGGCTCCCTCGAGCCCCCGCTCGTGGTGAAGGGGCTGGGAGACGCCTCGAGGCCTACCTACCACCTCTCCCGCGAGTCCGCAGCAGAGGAGGCGCGGAGGAGGGGCAGGTGCCTGGTGCAGGAGTTCGTCCCGGGGGTGGGGCGCGGCTACTACGCGGTGGCCGCGGAGGGGAAGCCCCTGCTCGAGTTCACCCACGAGAGGCTCATCGAGTACGAGCCCACCGGGGGCGCCAGCCTGGCCGCGAGGGGGCCTGTGAAGGACCCCAGGCTCTACGCGATCGGGAGGGCGATCCTCGAGAGGCTGAGGTGGACGGGCCAGCTGATGGTCGAGACCAGGCTCGACTTGGAGACAGGCACCTACTACCTGGTCGAGCTCAACCCGAAGTTCTGGGGGAGCCTCGACCTCCCCGTGAGCCTGGGGTACCACTTCCCGGCTGTGCTCCTCGAGGCCTTCCTCCACGGCGCCGAGCAGGCCAGGGAGCTGGCCGAGCGGCTGAGCGTGAGGGAGGGGGGCTTCTCCTGGGTTCTCGACGGCCTCCGGTACCTGGCCAAGGTCCCCGCCGCCTGGGGCAGGCTCGCCAGGCTGGGCGCGAGGAAGGGGTACCGCTGCGACGCAGACCCCCTCGACCCCGCCAGGGTGGCCGCCCAGCTCGCCAAGGCTCTCTCGAGGCTGGGTGCGGAGCGTGAGCGCTGGCTCTCGCGGCTCAAGGCTGCCGAGAGGAACCTAGGCCACTGGGCCCTCATGCTCCGCGAGGCGCTGGCGAGGCGGGAGCGCGTCGTGCTGCTAGACCTGGACGGGGTAGTCGTCGACCTGAGGGTTGACTGGCACGCGGTGTACAGGGCCCTGATCGGGAAGGGGTACATGCGCAGGTGGGAGCGGCTGACGGAGACGCTCGAGAGGCTTTGGAGGAGCGACAGGGCCCTGTACGCGGAGGCATCGAGGCTCGTGGAGCAGTTCGAGCTGGAGGCTGTCGGCAGGTCGGAGGAGCTGCTGAGCCGCGAGGACCTCGAGCTGCTGAGCGAGCACTACCAGGTGTACATCGTGACGAAGCAGCCCGCGAGCGTCGCCACCAGGGTGCTGGAGCGCATAGGGGGCTTGCGCTACGTGAGGGGCGTGGTGGGGAGGGATAGCGGCTTCGGCCCCCGCAAGCTCCGCATGCTAGAGCACCTGGCCTCCAGGCTGGGGGGCGCCGGGTTCGTGCTGCTCGACGACAGGCTGGCCAACCTCGTCGAGGCTCTGCGCAGCGGCGTAGTCCCCCTCTGCGTGGCGCGCGACCCCTACCACGCGGCAGGGTGCCTGGAGCTGGGAATACCCCCGGCCACCCCCCGGGAGGCTGCCAGGGCTCTCGCCTCGCTGGCGGGCCAGCTGGGTTAGCGTGCCCAGCGCAACCGTTATCACAGGCCTACGCGTTGAAACGCTCGTGCCGCTCGAGATAAACCTGTCTGGGAAGCTCGCCCTCGTAACAGCGGCTTCGAGAGGCATAGGCTTCGGGGTCGCCAGGGTTCTCGCAAGGGCTGGGGCAGACCTGGTGATCAACGCCCGGGACCCCGAGGCGCTCAGGAGGGCGCGGGAGGCGATACGCGAGGAGACAGGCCGCCACGTCGAGGTCGCACCGGGGGACCTGACCAGGAGGGAGGACCTCGAGAGAATAGCGGCCGTGGCGAGGGAGGTGGGCGGGCCCCACATATTCTTCTTCTCCACGGGCGGGCCGAGGCCCGGGAGGTTCCTCGACCTCGGCATGGAGGACTGGGACTACGCGTACAGGCTGCTGCTCTACCCCGCCGTGTACCTGACGCGGGAGCTGCTCCCGGCGATGATAGAGCGCAGGTGGGGGCGCATCATATACCTGGCCAGCCTGGCGATCAAGGAGCCCATGCCGAACCTCGCGCTCAGCAACGTGGTGAGGATAGGCATCGCCGGGCTGGTCAGGACGCTGGCGCGCGAGGTCGGCAGCTACGGAGTCACAGTCAACGGGATCCTGCCGGGCATCATCCACACCTCGAGGGTGGAGGAGCTGGCACGCGACATACAGGCGAGGGAGGGGGTGAGCTACGAGGAGGCACTGTCCAGGCTGTCGTCCGGGATACCCGCGGGCAGGCTCGGCAGGCCCGAGGAGGTGGGCTACCTGGTAGCCTTCCTGGCGAGTGACTACGCCTCCTACATCAACGGCGCCATGATCCCAGTGGACGGTGGGAGGCAGGTCTCGGTCTTCTAGGAGGGAGCACAGCCGCTGCCCGCGCGGTGGGAGGTGGCACTGGGCTTGAGGCGCTAGGAGCCTTGCTCCGCCAGGAACTCGACGGGCAGCTGCTCCAGCAGCTTCTCCTTCCCGAGCATCTCCCGCTCCCGCTTGAGGAACAGGGCTCTGCCGCCGACCTCCTCCGCAACAGCTATCACGTAGCAGTCAACAAGCGCCAGCCCTAGCATCTTCTTAAGCTCCCCAGCCCTCAGCGCGGCGCTCTCGCTGGGCGCAACGAGCTTGCACCTGGACTTCACCCACTCCACCAGCGTGTAGGCTTCCTCGTTCGGCTGCTCAACCCCCGCGAGGCTGTAGATCCTCGACGCGGCGTAGAGCACCTCGCTCAGGGTGGGCAGGGAGACGAGGAGCACGACCCCGCCCTTCCTCGCCTTGTCGAACAGCCGCTCCACCCTGGCTTTGAG
>JAJHRT010000066.1 GCA_020833575.1 Thermofilum sp.
TGAGAGATTTCATCCATAACCCTCACTGCCCACTCTGCCTCTCTCTTGCGAACCTCCTCCTCCAACGCCCTCCTGAGTACTTCGCGCGCAGCTGCACACACCTACTTTTTTAGAAATATTTCGCAGGCTTCCAAGCTTAAGCGTAGGCTGAATCATGTTAAAGTATTGTTTAAACATGTTAATAGCCTTGTTGCGCGCATTGGTACCTTGGTAGCGTGTGCTTTATAAGTGCTCTCGAGGCTAGAGCGTAGGAGCTGGCATGAGCAAGTACTTGCTGCTGCAGTACGGGCTGGGAGTGGCGCTGATGGTTGTCTTCGCCTACATGAACGCTAACTACCCTGAGCACACAGGCCTCTTCTTCACCCTGTACTTCGTCGTGTTCCTAGGAGTCCTGCTCCTGTTGACAGGCAGGCAGGCGAGGGGGATACTCAGGGATATAGAGCAGGTCAGCAGGGGCGAGGTCATCTACGAGGCCCCCTCGGCGGAGGTCGTGAAGCTGAGGGAGAAGGACTTCGAGAACACGCGCCCCGAGCTAGCCGCGCAGGTTAGGTACGCGATGCTGCCCTTCCTCGCCATCCTCCTGTTCCTGATAGTATACTCCCTGCCGTGGGCCAGGGACGCCTTCCTGAACCTCGGTAGGAGCGTCACCGAAGACGCGAAGCTGGCAAACTTCCTGTCCTTCCTCACGTTCTACGGCGTCTTCTACGTGTTCTCAGTGGCTACGGGAATCCTGGCGAGGAGGTTCCAGAGCAGGACAGGAACCCTCCAGATAGCCTCAAAGTACAAGGTGACGACACGCGGCCTTCTCATCGACGACAGGCTCCCCATAGCCTTCCCAGTGAGGGGGAGGATCACGGTGAACTCTAGGCGCAAGTTTGTGGAGCTGGAACTGGAGCAGCAGGTCATGGGCTCCAGGGTCAAGCAGAGAGTCAGGCTGTACAACCCCGAACCCTCGAAGCTCGCCGCGCTGCTCAAGCCCTACGTGCAGGAGCAGTAGCGCGCAGCAGCTCTCCGGAAAAGGATAAAAATCCCCTGCTATACTTACCCCCTCGCCAGCGGCCGTAGTCTAGTCTGGTAGGATGGCGGCCTGCCACGCCGCAGATCCCGGGTTCAAATCCCGGCGGCCGCACCACGAGCTCGTGCATTCTATCGCACGCCCGCGCGAGCCTTAAATCTCAGCGCTTGATGGGGGGCGCGTGGGTCTGTATGGTCAAGAGCGAGTTTGTGTACGCACTGCCTGAGGAGATAAAGCAGGGTTTGACCACCGACGTCTACTTCACTCGCACGAGGCGCATTCTAGAGAGGTACGGCCTGCTGGACGCCGTCGTTCACGCAGAGGTCACTGTGAGCGGGATGCCGGACGGGTACAAGTGGGCCATATTCGCCGGCTTGCGCGAGGTCCTCAAGCTCCTCGAGGGCAGGAGGGTCGACGTGTACGCGCTGGAGGAGGGAGAGTACTTCAGGAGGACGGACTTCCACGGCGTGAGGGTGCCTGTGCTCTCCATCGAGGGGCCCTACGGCGAGTTCCTGGAGCTCGAGACGCCGCTGCTGGGCTTCCTGGCCTCCGCCTCCGGTATAGCTACGAAGGCTGCGCGCGTGAAGAAGGCTGCCGGCGACAAGCTCGTCCTGTCCTTCGGGGCCCGGCGGCAGCACCCGGCTCTGGCGACCTTCATCGAGTACTACGCCTACATCGGCGGCGCCGACGGTGTCTCGGCAGTCTCGGGCGCCAGGGCGCTCGGCATAAGGCCTACGGGCACCATGCCCCACAGCCTCATGATCCTGTTCAGGGTGTTTTACGGCGACCACACCCTGGCCTGGAAGGCCTTCGACGAGGTCATCGAGAGCGATGTGCCCCGCGTGGTTCTCGCGGACACCTTCCTCGACGAGGCGGAGGAGGCGCTCCTCGCGGCAAGGCTGCTGGGCAGTAAGCTCTGGGGTGTCAGGCTGGACACTCCTGGGAGCAGGAGGGGTAGTATGGAGGAGATCGTCAGGGAGGTGAAGTGGAAGCTCAAGGTGAATGGCTTCGAGCACGTGAAGGTGGTGGTGTCGGGCGGCATCGACGAGTACAAGATCCCCGCGCTCAAGGAGGCCGGCGCGGACGCCTTCGGAGTTGGAGCCGCCATAGCCACCGCGCCCCCTATAGACTACGCTATGGACATAGTCGCCGTGAAGAAGGACGGCGAGTGGATCCCGATATCGAAGAGGGGGAAGCTCCCGGGGAGGAAGAAAGTGTACAGGTGCACCTCCTGCGACGTGGACATCGTAGCCCTCGAGGGCGAGCACCCCGAGTGCCCCAAGTGCGGTAAGCCCATGGCCCTGCTGACGAGGCAGTTCATGAAGGAGGGGAGGGTCCTCGAGGAGCCGCCGCCCCCCTCTCGTGTTAGGGAGAAGGTCCTGGCCTCGCTCAGCCGCTTGGAGCTCTAGCGCGTGAAGAATATTTAGCAGGACTTTGACATAGTTCAGCGGAGATCCCCGTGGACAGCGGAGAGGTTTACGTGCTGGTGGCGGGCCCGGCCGGCGCTGGTGTTTTCGCCTCAAGCGTGATTATCGGTAAGGTGCTGCTGAGGCAGGGCTACCACGTCTTCGTCACCAACGAGTACCCCTCCCTGATACGCGGTGGGCAGCAGTGGGCGCTCGTCGTCGCGTCGCCCAGCCGTCCCGTGTATTCGCACAGGAGGAGGGTTGACGTGCTCGTGGCGCTGGACCGGGGGGCGCTGCTCTCCAATATCGGGCGCCTCCACGAGAGGGCTGTGGCTCTCTGCGACGCGGCCGACGCCACGGGCGACCCCAGGGTGATCGCCCTGCCTGCGCGCGACGTGGTTAGGGAGGAGGGAGGCCCCCCGGTGGCTGTAAACACCGTGCTGGTGGGCGTGCTCTTCGGCATGCTGGGCGGGGACCTAGAGACGCTGAAGGGTGTTGTCAGGAGGCAGTTCAGGTCGAGGGAAGTCGCGGAGCTCAACGCGAGGCTGGCCGAGAGGGGTTTCCACCTCGGCCTGCAGCTGCAAGGTAAGGCCCCCGCGAGGCTTGCCCCCAGGGGAGGGGGCGGGGATGAGCTGCTGTTAGACGGCAACTCGGCGCTGGCGCTCGGCCTGCTCGCCGGAGGCCTCACCTTCTTCGCAGCCTACCCGATGACCCCTGCTTCGCCTATACTGCACTTCCTGGCGGAGGTCCAGAGGGATCTGGGCATCATCGTGTTCCAGCCGGAGAGCGAGCTGGCCGCGATCAACATGGCTATTGGCGCGGCCTACGCGGGCGCCAGGGCGGCCGTGGCAACGAGCGGCGGGGGTTTCTCCCTAATGGTCGAGGCACTCGGGCAGGCGGCCATGACCGAGACGCCGATCGTTGTGGTGAACGTCCAGAGGCCAGGGCCCAGCACGGGCATGCCCACGCACACAGCACAGGGAGACCTCAGGTTCGTGATCCACGCGTCGCAGGGAGAGTTTCCCAGGATCGTCCTGGCCCCCAGCAACCCCAGGGAGGCCTACGAGCTCGGCTGCAGGGCTATGAACCTCGCCTGGAAGTACCAGGTCCCCGTGATAGTACTCATGGACAAGTTCCTCGCGGAGAGTTACTGGAGCACGGAGGCGTTGCCGCCTCTGAGGCCGGAGGAGGGGAGCGTTTGGCGCGGTGAGGGCGGGGAGCCTTACGCCAGGTACAGGATAACCGACACAGGAGTGTCCCCGATAGCCTTTCCCGGGACTCCCGGGGTGCTCGTCTACGCAAACACGAGCGAGCACGACGAGTACGGCTTCGGCACGATAGACCCTAAGACCGTGAGGGCCATGCAGGAGAAGAGGTTCAGGAAGCTCTCCGCGATCCAGAGGGAGGCGGAGAGCGAGGGTGTGAAGACCTACGGGGACGGCGCGATCGCTATTGCGACGTGGGGCTCCACGACGATGGTTGTCCGCGAGGCCCTGCGGGAGCTTGAGGGCGTGAAGCTCGTCCAGGTGGTGTGGCTCGAGCCTTTCCCGAGGGAGAGCTTCGCCAGAGAGGTTGGCGCGAGGAGGCTGCTGATCGTTGAGAACAACATGCGGGGGCAGCTGGCCTCGCTGGTTAGGGAGCATGTCCTGCGCGAGCCCGAGGGCTTCCTCGGCCGCTACGACGGCAGGCCTCTTGACCCGGAGGAGGTTGTGGAGTTCGTGAAGGGCTTCGCCGCGAGGGGGTGAGTGGCGTGGAGGAGCGAGCGTTCGACACCGGCAGGAGGCCTGTCTGGTGCCCTGGGTGCGGCAACTACGGCATACTCATCGCCGTGAGGAGGGCCCTGGCGGAGCTGGGGCTCAGGCCGGAGGAGGTTGTCGTGGTAACCGGCATCGGTTGCCACGGCAGGATCAGCGACTACCTCAAGGTGAACGCGTTCCACACGATCCACGGCAGGGTTCTCCCGCTGGCCACGGGAATCAAGCTCGCAAACCCGAGGCTCACGGTGATCGGGCATGCCGGGGACGGGGACGCCTACGCGATAGGGCTAGGCCACCTGCCCCACGCGGCACGGAGGAACGTGGACATCACGTACATAGTGCACGACAACATGGTCTTCGGCCTCACCACGGGGCAGGTTACACCGACAACCCCCCTGGGCGTCAGGACGAAGTCCACGCCCTTCGGAAACCCGGAGCGCCCTCTCAACCCGCTACTCCTGGCGCTAGCCAGCGGGGCAACCTTCGTAGCCAGGGGCTTCAGCGGGGATGTGGAGCACCTCAAGGAGCTCGTCAAGCAGGGTATTAGGCACAAGGGCTTCGCGTTCATCGAGGTGCTCCAGCCCTGTGTGACGTTCTTCAACACGTACAAGGAGCTCAAGGAGAAGGTGTACAGGCTCGAGGACGAGGGGCATGACCCCACGGACTTCGAGGCAGCGCTGAGGCTCGCACAGAGGGAGGACCGCCTGCCAATAGGGGTCTTCTACAAGGTCGAGAGGCCAACTTTCGAGGAGGCGTTTGCTCACGCGATGAACCCCCCGCCGGCTCTCAGGCGCCTAGCACCTCCAGACCTCTCGAGGCTCCTGGAGAGCTTCCGCTAGGGCGGCGGCTCCACCAGTGGGAGGATCCGCTCGACCACGTACTCTTCAAGCTCCTCCTCCACGATGTCCGAGAGCGCCACGACGAGGCCCCACGAGCTCACGCCGAAGACGCCGCGGGAGTCCTCGTACACGACGTACTTCTCCCGCCCTCCCGCTAGCCGCTCCCTCAGCCTCGAGGTCTTCAGGTCCTTGCCGTATAGCACGACTGTGCTGCCCTCCTCTAGGTCGCTGACCACCAGCTGCCTCACAATGGCGTCCTCCGCGAGGTAGAGGCGGCGCAGCTTCTCAGGGGGTACGTAAACATGCGAGACAAACCCTCCCTCCCCGAAGAGAG
>JAJHRT010000019.1 GCA_020833575.1 Thermofilum sp.
CTCTCCAGGACTACCACCTCCTCCCGAGAGGTGTTCTCAGGGATGTAGATGCCTACCTGCCACCTATCGCCGTCTCTGAAGACTACCTGCCACCGCTCGCCGGTACGAGGGGTGACGACCTTCATGGTGATCACGAGATTGTACCTCTGCCTCGCTAAAGCTTTGCTCAGAGAATATCGCCGTGCACTCGTCCTGATCAGAAAATGCTCTCTTCTGCCGTCTGGCTCGAGATCCCTCCCCCGAGCACTTGGACGCCCCTCTGCGCAGCCAGCTTCTGGAGCAGCTCCTCCGCGGCCACCATGGTGTCGTAGAGCTCCTCCGCGGTCCCGGCGTAGACGGTGAGCGTGAGCGGGGCCCCCTCCCTCCCGAGGAACCTCAAGTCGAACCTCGCGAAGACGCCCCGGAGCTCCCTGCTGAGCTCGTCGGCAAGCATGTCCGCTGTACTCCTGTCGCACGCTAGGTGGAAGGTCATTGTGGCGGAGAACCTCTTCCCGGTCTTCTCACGGATGAAGTCCTGCACGCCTCTCTCGAAGCACTCAACAGCCTCGCTGGGCCTAGGAGGCAAGCCTGCGATGATCTTGTCCTCCGTGAGGCTCATCGCCACGAAGGCCGGCACAGGGCCCCTCTCGTTGGGCACCACGTAGCTGAACTCGGGGGTTAGCGCCAGGTTCTCCAAGCCCTCTGGCACGTCCAGCGTGTCCGAGTAGTAGCTCCTTACATAGTTTAGCGCCTCCTCGTTGACCTCTACACCCAGGCCGAGCAGCCCGGCAATAACTCTCACCGCGTCGGGGTTGCCGGCAGCCCCTGCCACGATCACGACATCACTCTCACTGTATGCCTGACCGATCGACGAGTAATCGCCAGAGTCCCTAGTCAGCTTAACATCCTCGACACCGATCGCCCTGAGGTAGCCGAGCAGCCACCTGGACAGAGCGTCGGGCGCCTCCACAGAGCTCAGCAGCACGACAGATACTTTCATCGCAGTGCACCTCTACTCCGCTAAAACCACGCCTGGGAGGGCGGGGGCGCATTTATTTGTGCGCTTCCCAGAAGCTTGGGCGCATCAGAGAAGGCCCCTGCTCCTCAGCTTCTCCACAGCCTCCCTGGGGCTTCTGTACGTAACGAGGTGGAAGTTGGGCCACGTGATACCCTGGATTAGCGCCGACAGGGTCCCCAGCCTCTCCTCTAGGATGAGACCTGCTGCCGGCTTCCCCCGCGTGAGAAAGTACGCTAGCTCAAAGCCCACTCCCAGGCTGGGGTACGAGACCTCAGCTACCATCACGTCCGCTTCCTCGAGGAGGCGGATATCCCTCTCGAAAACCTCCCTCGGCGTCATCCCCCTGTCCACGTCAAGCACGTCGTCTGCTACATGCTTCGTGAGCACCTCGTGCCCATAGCTCTCGATAAGCCTCATAAGCTCCTTGACCTCCGGCAGAGCACCCCTCACCCCCCTCATGGGCGCCGCGAGGTAGACCTTCACCACCGCGCAGCCACCCTCGAGGGTGAGAGGGGCAGCTTCTGCGTCTCCTTCACGGTCTCAAGCACTACCGACGTGTAGGTCTTCTCCACTCCTTGGAGGTTCCTAAGCCTGTTCACAACGAACTCCCCGAGCTCATCCACACTTGAGACCCTTACCTTCACAAGTATGTCCCACTCCCCCGTGATTATGTGCACCTCCTGAACCTCGGGAAACTTCGCAATCTCCTGAGCAACCCTTCTCTGGTCAACCCCCTGGTTGCGGGCGAAGGACACGAAGACGAAAGCTGTCGTGCTGAAGCCAAGCTTCCTGGCGTCAAGGACCGCGCTGTAGGCTTTGATGTAGCCCTCCTTCTCGAGCTTTCTGAGCCTAGCGTGGGTGGTGGTTATCGGGGAGTTTACACGCTTGCTTATCTCCTTGACCGTCAGCCTCGCGTTCTCCTGGAGCACCTCAAGTATTGCTATGTCCTTCTCGTCGAGCATTTCCGCCTCTCACTGATCCGTGAAAAATATACTTTACGTCGCTCTAAATCTTAGAAACTTTTTCTTCCACCACCTAAATCGGGATGCACTAGGATTCCGGGGGGTTAGCGGCTCCGTTTGCGGGAATGCCCACTCATCTCCTCAAAGACTCTTGAGAGCCTAGACTTGAAGCTCTTCCCCGCTTTGCGCTTGCGCCGTGCCACAACGCTTCTGGCCTCGCGTAGAGCAATGAGGGCCGCCCTGTACTCAGCCTCCTCCTCGAGCTCTGAGATGAAGCGTCTAAGCAGCTTCAGCGCTTTGAGCACCGTGAGATCAGGGCTCAGCGGCAGCGTGAAGGAGATCGTGAAGAGCTCGTCTGTGAAGTCTGCGTAAAAGTCCCTGACGAGGTTCATCTCCTCGAGGTTCTCCAGTATCGCGGCCAGGGAGCTGAAGAAGGGGTAGAACCCTATCCCGCTCTCCCAGTCCTGGGGCCACTCGCTGTACTCGACCACCGCGAAGCCTTTGCCGAACTTGACCTCGAAGGAGGCCCTTCTCCCCAGGTTTAGCGCGTAGACGACGTTGCCGTCAATAGCCTCAACGGGCTGTATCAGCACCTGGTCGGGGATCTCGCCCAGCTTCAGCCTCCTGAGCCTCCACAGCGGGACGGGGGCGAAGTCGCCTACACCCTCGAATATGCTGCCATCTATCTCGAGGTAGGCGAGCTCGCCCGTCTCGGAGAAGAGGGCTTTCACCCTCTTCCCGGCAACCAGCTTCGAGTAGGTGTTTCCAGCGTCCCTCACTCGGTTCAAGCGAGGCTACGTAACCCCGTTAATTAACCTCTCGCTTACCTGAGCGAATTTAATTTACCCGCTCTGCGCCCACAGGCCGTGACAGCCAGGCTTAGAGCAGTCTTCCTGGACGTGGGAAACACCCTGGTCAGGGACACGGGCTTCGCGCAGAAGCTCGCTGAGAAGCTCTCTAACGCGCTGTACAGAGTGGCCGGCCTCCGCGTGGACCAGGAGTCTCTGCTCAAGGTGTGGGTGGAGCTGGACGCGTGGACCCAGGGTGACGTGGAGCTGTGGGATCTCGCAAGGGTGATGCTCCTCGCGAGGAGGCTCGGGTTAACGCCGAGCGCGAGGCTGGCCGAGCTGCTGTACGCAGCCGTGGTGGAGGCCTATATGGAGGGCTTTGAGGTAGAGCCCGCTGCGCCTAGGGTGCTTCGGGAGCTGAAGGAGATGGGGCTTCGCTTAGGGCTGCTGACGAACGTTGGGAGCTACGATGTAGTCAAGCTGAGGATGCAGAAAGCCGGTGTTTTCGACTATCTGGACGTGGTTGTTGCTTCGCAGGCCTTCTCCTGGCGTAAGCCGTCGAAGAAGATCTTCGAGGCGGCGTGCTTCCTGGCCGGCGTGGAGCCCGAGGAGGCGCTCCACGCCGGGGATGACCCCCAAGCGGACATCGCTGGGGCCAAGGCAGCAGGTCTCAGAGCGGTGCAAGTCCTCAAGTACGCAGCTGAGAGGAGCCCTCTCGCAGACGCGTGGATCTACTCGATCGAGGAGCTCCCCGATGTTGTACGCGCGATCATGAGCTCGTAATGCGGGCTCCTGAGAACCTCGAGAAGACCCCTGACGAGGCGGCCCACCCTCTCGCCGAAGACCATTACCACCGCTGCGCCTCTGCGGGCCCTTAGGTAGGCCAGCCTCCCGCAAACCTCCTTCAGGTACACGCACATGTCCTCCCCTCCCGGCGGCAGCCTCAGCACACCCCCCTCACTGACCGCTATCACCGCCCCAGCTGCCCCACCGCGGACAGCAGCGTCTCGGATTTTGAGCACAGCTGCGCCGGGGTTTCTGCAGCGGCTCAGCACGGCCACGATCGCCAGGCCTCCCTCGAGCTCCTTCACAGGCTCCACGTAGAGCTTCGAGACTAGCCTCTCGCTCAGGAAATCCTCGACAGCTGCAACCCCCTTCCTGGAGAGCCTGGCCCCGGCTCTAGCGCGCTCGATGAAGCCCAGCTCGCTCAGCCTCTTCAGAACACCTCTAACTGTTCCCTCGCCCACCTCCAGCTCCTCCGCCAGCCTCGCCCTGCCAACGTACCCCTTAGAGAGGTACAGGTAAAGAAGCACTCCCAATTCCAGGCCGCTTCCGCGAGCCTCAGAACCTCCAGTGCTCATACCTCCATAGAACCACGTCGCCGCTCGCCAGCTTATACCTATCCGCGGCAACGGGGCCCAGCACCAGCTGCCCCTTCTCCCTATCGAGGATGTACCAGAGCCAGCTGTAGCCCTCGTTCTTCGAGAGGATCTTCTCCTCGACGCCGTTCACCGATGTGACATAGGCTCCCATTCCGGAGACCTTGTACTCGACGGTCGCCACAGCCACGAGTGCTGACAGAGGCGTAGCTCCTCCTCGAGGCAGCGGGGTGTTGTTGTACCAGGTCACAGTCCCGTTGCCGTAGTCGATCCCCACGTTGACGAGAACCAGGTTCCCTAGAAGCTTCTCCCTAGCTTCCAGCTCCCTCCTCAAGCTCCCATTCTCTATGTAGAGGAAAGACGCTGCCGACGTAGCTGCCACAGCCCACGCCAGGAGGATCAGGAGGAGCAGTGCTAGTAGCTTCTCCGCCTTGGAGCCAAGTCTCTTCTCGCCCACGAAGATGCTGGTTATTTATCCAATATTTCAACTTTTCTCTTGGGAAAAACCCAGGGCCCTGGAGACCTTCTCCACAATCAGCGCTGACAGAAGAGCTGTTGTGAACTCTGTTATGGGTCCAACACCCACCAAGGAGCCTCCCATGACCGGGAAGAAGAGCCCCACGATTCCCATAGCGATGGCGACCCTTAGCGGCAGTCCGAGGGCCACGTACAGGACTGCTGACGAGGTCACGTCGAAGAAGAAGCACAGGAGGAATGCTGCAATGAACCGGGCAATGAACCAGAGAAGTGCTGCAGCAAGCCGGTGCTCTACAGATGCTAGCCCGCGGGAGATAAAGCCGAAGAGTGCTGCAGCAAGACCGCCCAAGAACGCGTCGGCAAGAGTCCAGACGCCAGGGAGGATTAGGAGGTCCGAGATAAGGTACGCTAGAGCTGCCACTAGGAAGCCCGCTGAAGGCCCTCCCAAATGTGAACCCACGAAGGCGAAGAGAAGGGGTAGGTTGACAAACTGCGACTGGGGGATTGCAAGGTTCTTCGCAACTCTGAAGACAACCCCCAAAGCTGAGAGCATTGCTGCTAGCGTGATCTCCCTGGACCTCAAAGCCCCCTAGAGAAAATGGATATCTATCCATTACTTAAGTTTTTTCTGTCAGCCCTTAGAGCAGAGCCATTCCAGTACCCTCGTGAAGTCTTCTTCCTTTATGCAAACGTTCAAGTCGAGGCACCCCTCTACCACCAGGCCTTTCCCCGTAGCAGGGTTCCAGAACACGAACGTAGGAGTACCCGTGAAGCCCAGCGACCTCAAGCTGCTTGAAAGCTCTTGCAGCGTGCCCTGCCTGCGTGGCATGCATGCCTTGGACGCGTTGACCACATCCGGGCTTGCGAGGCTCAGCGCAGCCTTCACAGCGTCATCGAGAGACGTGGAGGTCCCTTTCGAGAAGAGGTCGTAGAGGCTGCGGGACACGTTAAAGTAGAGGTAGGCGTTTCCCGTCGTGTTGTGAAGGCACCAGGTGAACGCGTGGATAGGAGCTACCTCGGGGTGCACGACAAGGTCAACGAACACCACTCTTAGCTTGCCCTGCTTCACTAGCTCTAGGAGGAGGTTCGCGTTCGCCTCATAGAATTTAGCGCAGTAGGGGCAGTGGTAGTCCTCGAGTATGTAGAGGGTGGGCGCGCTCCCAGAGCCCATGCTCACCCCTTCCTCGAGGAGCTGGGGTGGACTCCTCCTCAGCTCGTACGCGAAAACACCGATGCTCTGGAGAATACTCCTGTGCAGGTCCTCCCGAACCGTGTAGAACCCGCTTCCGGGAGAGACTATGTAGGGGGCTCCCCGCGAGAGGTTGTAATCGCTCTTCACGAGCACCGCGGGTAAGACTTCCAGCTTGAAAGGCAAAGCTCCCGGGGATACTTTCTCAACCTTGGTCACGTTGACCAGGAAGACCTGGCTGAGAATCTCCCTCAGGTTGGAGGGCTCCTGGGAGAGGTCGGTGAGCGGGGCTGTGCCGGCGACGAGGAGAGCTTCCCCGCTATACCCGTAGCTCACCTGGACCCCGCTGTAGTACGCGATGATCGCGGAGAGCAGGGGGTAGAGCTCCTTGTACTCGCCAAAGGTGGAGGAGACGTAGTCGCCGGGTACTGTGACGTTACCTCGGATAAGCAGCGCTGGGTACACCTGGAATCTCCTCTCGAAGCTGCTCGCGGGGACCGCGCACACAGGGAGGTTGATGATGTTCACTCCTCTCTGCTGGAGCATCATCTTCAGTGTCGAGGTGATCTCGTCGGCAGCCTTCCTCTGAGCGTCCGTCGCGTAGACGTACACAAGGGAGGGCTCCGCGCACTTAGCCACGGGCTCAGGTGGGCCTGTGAAGGGGGGTGGAAGGGGTCCTCCAGCACCCCTCAGCAGGAGAAGCAGCGCAGCTACTAGGGTTGCCGCAAGCGCCGCAGCAGTTAGAGCAACCTTAGTCCTACCCAGCCTCATTGAGTGTGCGCCGAGCTTCGAGTAGATAAAGCTGTTTCTGGCGGCGCGCTCTCGGGCTTGCCCTTATTAGCGAGCGGGGAAAGTATATAGCTGCCCCCTCTAGTGGTTTTTACGTGAGTCAAGCTCGCCTCTCGAGGAGAATGCAGAAACTTGAGTACCCAATCCGCAAGTATACAGCTCTCGCTAGGCAGCTGGAGGAGAGGGGAGAGAGGGTAATCTACCTCAACATCGGAGACCCGCTGAAGTACGACTTCTCCACCCCTAGGGAGCTCATCGAGGAGGCTTACAGGGCTATGCTGGAGGGGCACAACTACTACGCCTCGTCGGACGGGCTGAGGGAGCTCCGTGAGGCGATAGCGGTCAAGGAGAAAGTGTGGAATGGGGTTAACATCAGGCCGAGCGACGTGCTGGTGACATCCGGCGTCAGTGAGGCCATTAACGCCCTCTTCGCTGCACTCGTGGACGAGGGCGATGAGGTGCTGCTGCCCGACCCCAGCTACCCGCTTTACATCAACTTCTCCGACTTCTACGGCGCCAGGAAGGTGTTCTACGCCGCCAGGGAGGAGGAAGGTTGGGTGCCCGACGTGGACGACATCAGGAAGAAGATCTCCCCGAGGACGAAGATGATCGTCGTGAACAACCCTCATAACCCCACAGGCGCTGTCTACCCGGCGAAAGTCATCAAGGAGATACTGGATGTGGCCGCTGAGTACAAGGTCCCCGTCGTCTCCGACGAGATATACGACGCCCTGACCTTCGAGGGAGAGTTCAAGAGCACCGCTGCGCTAGCAAGCAAGGACAACGTGGTCATAGGGCTGAATGGCTTCTCCAAGACCTTCCTGGTGACAGGCTGGAGACTCGGCTACGCCTACTTCCTCGGGCCTGAGGAGGAGATATCCCAGATTAAGGCAGGGGTTCTTAACTTCCTAATGACGAGGCTGTCCGCAGTGACCCCGCTCCAGGTCGCCATTGCCCGTTTCGCCACCAGGCGCCCGGACTTCCTCGAGGAGGTCAAGAGGAAGATGGACGAGAGGAGGAGGTTCGCCTCCAAGAGGCTGAACGAGATAGAGGGGCTCTCCCTGCCCTCAGCACCCAAAGGTGCTTTCTACGCGTTCCCGAGGCTTGAGCTCCAGGTGGATGACGAGGAGTTCGCCAGGCGCCTCCTCGTCGAGGAGAAAGTGCTCGTGGCTTACGGCTCGGGGTTCGGGCCCGCTGGTACGGGCCACATCAGGCTCGTCTACTTACCCCCGATCGACGAGCTGGAGGAGGCGTTCACCAGGATTGAGCGCCTTACCAAGCGCTTGAAGGCGAGCTAGACCTCAGGGCCAGAGCCGTTAGGGTATGGTGGGCACCTTCCTCCTCCTAGCTATCTGCTTCAGCTCCTCATCGTAGGTGGCCAGCGTAGCGCCCAGCCTCTGGGCCAGTACCAGGATGATGTAGTCGTTCACCATGTAGGGGTCCGCCCCGTCCTCCCTCATCATCTCGAGAGCTCTGAGGAAGACCTCGCTGTTCTCGCTGACGTAGATGAAGCGGGCGTCACCGAAGTACTCCTCGAGCTTCTCTCGGACAACGTCTGGGCTCTGCTTGAACTTCGTCAGCAGTAGCCAGAGGTACTCGTGGACAACGATCGAGGGCAGGTACACGCGGTCAGCCTCGTCGAGAATCTCCGCCGCTTCGGCGTGCTTCTCGCTATCCTCGAATGTGTCGTGGAGCAGCACATCCGTGTCCACGAGCACTCGCACTAACTCTCCCATCGCGCCACCACCAGCTCGTCCAGCGCCTCCCTTATCAGCAGCTCCATCTCCTCAGTTGTTATCTGCCTCCCCAGCCTGAGGGGGCTCCGCTTAGCCTTGAAGCGAATGACGAGCGCAGACCCCTCTCTGTATATAACAGCGTAGGTCCCCGCCTCCACGCCAAGCTCCCTCAGCAGGGCTCGTGGCAGCTTGACCGTTCCGTCCTCGTCGACCCTCACAATGAACCTCTTCCTCGCCACACCACTACGCCGCGTTCTTTGCGTAAAAACGTTTCACTTCTCCCCGCAGCAAAGATCAAAATAGAGAAATATAGCTTGGGGTTGAGCGCATTAGCGGAGGGTTTACCGGATGGAGGGTGCGCGGACGATCGTTGTCGATGGCGTGAAGCTGACGCTGGTGGAGGACTTCCGCGAGCTGGGTCGAGTGCTAAAAGCACAGGAGGCTGGCGGCAGGTGGGATGTCCTAGCCGTAGACCAGTACATGACGGCCGAGATATCCTCGTTCGGCGGATACATCGTCCTGGCTCTCTACGCCGAGATCGAGGCGGATCGCATACCTGAGGCTGCAAAGGGGGATCCGGAGGTAGAGGTGGAGCTAGGCGAGGGGAAGCTAACCCTGAAGTACTACGCCAGGTACGAGTACACTGGAGGCTCTGCGCTAATCGCTGTGGTGAACAGGATAAACAAGTTCAGAAGCCTCCTTAGCCGGGTTCTCCTGGAGCTCCGGCAGCCCTGAGCCCGGGCTCCCACGGTGCAGCTGTCATTCTCAGAGCACCTGCTGGGGGTAAGGCGCGAATAACTTTCACCAGTGGATGCCCACGTCATGCTTAGGCTGGGAACTAAAAACTTCTTTAAGACTTCCTAAAGAAGTCTTGGTACGGCTGAAGTGAACAGCAAAACACAGAAGAGCGTAGACGCGCGCTAAGCTGTGTGGCGCGCATCAGGTACCGTAGGCGCGAGGACCTCGAGGCTCTGCTTTACGACATAGTTGACAAGCTCGAGTTCACCTGGATAAGAAAGGAGCATGTGCGCGTTGTAGAGAGCAGGGGCTCCAGGAGCACTGCAGTAGCTAGGGTGTACGGCCTCCCCAGGGTCCACCAGGTAGCCTACGGGCTGCCCCCGCTCTACGTTGTAGAAGTGGTTTCCGAAAAGTTCGAAAAGCTAAGCCCAGAGGAGAAAGTCAAGACACTGATACACGAGCTCCTCCATATACCCAGGAGCTTCAGCGGGGGGCTGCGACCCCACGGCGAGCACACAAGCGGGAAGCGTATCGCGTCGCTGTACGAGGAATACATCCGGAAGCTTTCCAACCGGGGAAACACGTAAAACCGCAACTGCGCCTTATCCCGAGTGACAGCGGCCGGAGCCCTAGGGCTGCGGCAGTGCTGGTAGCTCGCTCGGAGGGGGCCAGGCACCGTGCTCACGGTAGCGAGCGAGAAGCTCCGGTGTTAACCACTCGAACCGCGTGAAGCTTGTGAGGATTACTTCCTCCACATCCACATCGGCTGCGAGCACCGTCGAGGCTATATAGGCTGCCATGTAAACCAGCACCTCGAGTGTGCAGGGGTGCTGCGACAGTACACCAGCTAAGCCATCCCCTACCACAGCCTCGTGGAAGTAGGGGGCCTCCACGAGAGAGCGGGCAGCTGCTGCGGAAGCTTTACCTTCGAGGATGTAGAGCTTACGTGGACACGACTCCGGCAGCTCGTACCGGACAGAGTTCGCGCGCCAGAGGGGGGCCACGTGCATGCGGTAGTGGTAGCTCAGGAGCTGCCTGCTCGGTGTCTGCTCCCCTGGCTCGAGGGACTTCACTATGCTGCTAAGCTTGGCGTACGCGTTCCTCATCTTAAAACTGATTATGAGGAGGTCCAGCCAGTCCACCCATTTCCTCTCCTCGGGGCTGGGGGGCCTCGAGCACGAGAGAACAACTTCTTCAAGGCCACTTGTATCCGGCACGACAACGCCCCTTCCAGCATCGTACCTGGTCAGCCTCCCACGAGGATCCCAGTACCTCACCTCCAGCCCCCTAACTTCGATAAGGGGCTCCTTGGGGAGCAGGGATAGGTAGTCGTGTACGAGCCTGTCGGGTAGAAGGGCGTGGAGCACGGTGCACCTGCGCTTACCTATGCCCTCACCCCTGTATACGGTGTACGCTGGTGTCTGAGGAGGTAGGTCTCCCTCCACTACTACCAGCAGGGGCGTAACGCCCAGCCTGTCAAGCTTCGGGACGTAGTGAACTGTAATGCCGCGCTCCCTAAGCCTCCTCGTAACGTCAACGACCGTGCTGTACGGCAGGCCTGTCGAGGAAGCCACCTTCGCTAGGTTGAGCGAGGAGGGGTACGCCTGAAGGACCCTCCACTCAGCTGGCGCGAGCCTCAAAAGACCCTCGCAGCCTGCCGAGAGGAGGTCAGGGCCACGCATCTCCTCTGAGCGCTCGTTAACTGTTCTGATAAAGTTATCGTTCATAACCCTGGACGCATGGGCAAAAAAGAAAACGTGGGAGCAACCTTTTAAGTCCCAGAGTGGGGGCTCTAAAGGGGTTTGCCGGCGTGAGGAGAAGCTACCCGAGGCGCAGCGGGTACTTCATTAGAAGGATAGCGGAGCTCGTGGCCACTGGGGGGTCTATCGAGAAAGCCCAGTCCCT
>JAJHRT010000111.1 GCA_020833575.1 Thermofilum sp.
GCGCGGGGTGAGGCTGTTAACCGGGGGGTCCCGGGTTCAAATCCCGGCCGCGGCGCCACTTTCTCTTGCGCGCGCAAAGTTGCAATCGACAACCATGCCCCCCTACAGTGCGCAGCTAAGCGTGAATGGATGATGTGGGTTTAAAAGGTTTTGTGAGCTAGGGGGGCAGGCCTTCCAGGAACCAGAGGATGATCGCGCTGGCTCCGGGCCCCCACCCCTCTCAGCTTAGCGCTGCTCCTCGGAGGGGCTGAGCCTTGCCAGCTCGTAGTTGGCGCACAAGTACCGCTGAATCCTGCTTATTGCGAACTTGACATCCTCCTCGGTCACGGTCTTCCGCTCAGCGTGGCGGGAAGCCTCCACAGCCTCCTTCGCAACCTCCCTCGCAAGCTTCTCCAAAAAGTCCCTGAGAAGGATGGCTGCTTCCTCGCTGACTCTCTCAGCCCCCGCCTGGTGCAGTATCCTGTCTACAGGGGCTAGGGGTATCTCCTGCCTTCTCCGCCGTGAGCCACCACCGCGCGACATCGCATGTAGTAGTGGGCGGAGAAGTTATAATAATTTTTCTCTGTGCTTGGAAAAGAGGAAGCTGCTCTTAGTTTTCCACCGCTAAGGAGGGGAAAAATTAATCTAAGCCGCCCTGCCTTCGCAGAGGGGTCTCGATGGGGAATGTACGGATAAGGCTCGTGAAGAGGACTGCGAGAGAGCTGCTGAGCCGTTACCCCAACTTGTTCACCGAGGACTACGAGCACAACAAGCAGGCGCTTCTAAAGGTGGCCGATATACCCTCCAAGACCCTAAGGAACCAGATCGCAGGATACATCACCAGGCTTGTGAAGAGGCAGAAGAGGCTGGAGCAGCTGAGCACCAGGCAGGAGCTCATGGTGACCGACGAGGAGGAGTACATAAGGCGCATCGAAGGAGTCTAGCGATTCGCACGTAAGAAGAGTTTAAATCCCATAGCTTCCATGAATTATTACTGGCGGCGGGGGTGCCCGAGCTAGGACAAAGGGGGCGGACCGCGAGGGCCCACACTTAGGATCTAAGCGGATAGGAGCTCCGCTGGCGTCGGCCTGCCCGGGTTCGAATCCCGGCCCCCGCACCACACCGCTCCGCCTTAAGCCCTTGTTCTACCAGGGTGGTTTTAGCGAAGTATAATTAGGCGGCAGGAGTTCCTCTAGGGCGGTGTCGGGAGTGCAGGAGGTGAAAAGCGGGGAAGCTGAGGTTTGGAGAGCGGAGCTGAGGGGGAGGAAGGTTGTGGTGAAAGACAGTGCGGCCGTGGAGTTTCTCGCCCAGAGGGGTTACGGCATACCGAGGGGGGGTGTCCTGGAGCTTGAGCTGGTGGAGGCCGCCTACCTTGCGAGCAGAGGGATGATCGCCGTGGAGGATGAGGGCAGGCGGCTAAGCTTCATCGACCTCGTGGAGCTGGGCTCGAGGGAGGACCCTGACTTCTGGGTCAAGCTCAATGTGTACACCGACCTCAGGAATAGAGCACTGGTCGTCATGCCGGGCGTCACGAGCTACGAGCTGCTCGTAGACTGGAAGCGGAGGGATTCTGCCAGGCGGTTTCTCGTCAGGATAGTGAAGGAGGGGGTTAGGATAAGCTTCGCGGACTTGGAGGAGATGCACAGAAGAGCTTTGGAGAGCGACCGCGAGCTAGTACTCGCAATAGTCGATAAAGAGGGGGTTGTCACGTACTACACGGTAGAGGGGGTCGCGCATGTCACAAGCGTCTCGTGGGAGGAGGATCTCGAGCAGGCACAGCCTCAGCAAGAGGGATAGAAGGAACTTCGCCGAGAAGGTTGCTAGAGAGCTGGGTGCGAAGTTCGGGGAAGCTGTGGAGGGGAGCAGGAGCGTGGAGGTGGCGAGGGTCTCGGGTAACGAGATCCAGGCGGCATACTACCTTGACGGGGTGCTAGCTGTGCTCGAGCACTCACAGTACGGGCTCCTGCCCTCGCTCTTCTACATTTACAGGACCGGCGTTACCCCGGAGCTCGCCAGCGTGTACGTCGACTCGGGGGCTGTCGCTAGGATACTGAACGGCGCTGACGTTATGGCGCCGGGAATCACAAGGGTCGAGGGCGAGGTGAGACCAGGTGTCAAGGTTCTCGTGAAAGATGAGAAAGGGCGGCCAATCGCGGTGGGCGTCTCACTGGTGAGCTCATCCGACGTTGGGCCCTCGAAGAGGGGGAAAGCCGTGCTGAACCTTCACTACGTGGGGGACGATTACTGGAAGCTGGCACAGGGCTGAGGAGCTAGACGATTCTGATGGCTTCCGCGTTCTTCGGAGCCAGCACTTCTAAGTTCAGGTTAAACTTCTTCCTGAACCACTCGCTGAGGAAGTAGCTGCGCAGCTCAGCGATCTTACTGCTCTCGCCATGGTTCAGTATGAGAAGCTTGGGCGACGGCTCCATCCTTCTCACGAAGTTCTCCAGCTGCTTGCGGTCGCTGTGGCCCGAGAAGCCTTCAACCCTGAAGACTCTCATCTGGAGCTCCACAGTTACCATTTTACCCGAGTGGTCCGTGAAGGTGAGCTTGCGCAGACCCTGTAGAATCCTTCTGCCCAAGGTGCCCTCGGCCTGGTAGCTTACGAAGACTAGGCTGCTGTTCCCGTCTCCCGCGAGAATGCGCAGGTAGTCTAGGACAGGACCCCCTGTGAGCATCCCGGAGGTCGCTAGGATTATTGCAGGTCTCTTGCTGACAACCTCCTCTCTCTCCTCCCCGTGGATAACGTGCACGTTCTCCGCTGTGAATGGGTTCTCATCGTTGTAAATGAGGTTCCTCACCTCGGCCGAGAGGTACTCCGGGAAGGTCATGTGGACTGCGGACACCTCGTCCACCATACCCTCTATGAAGATTGGCAACTGGGGGAGAACACCCCTCTTCATGAGGTCGAGGAGGCCGATGAGCACCTCCTGAGCCCTGCCAATAGCGAGCACGGGTATCAGTACTACCCCACCCTTCTCCGCGGTATCCCTCACGATCTTAGCCAGCTCAAGCCTAGCGTCATCCTCGCTTGGCAGCACGTCGTTCCTGCCACCGTAGGTGGACTCCATGATGAGCACTTCCGCCCTCGGGAACTTGCTGTTGGCAGGATCTAGGAGCATCGTCTTGGCAAACTTCATGTCACCCGTGTAGACAGTGTTTATGAGCCCCTCGCCAATGTGGAGGTGCACGATCGCTGAGCCCAGAATGTGCCCTGCCCTGTACAGCGTCAGCCTGACCCCGGGAGCTATGTCCGTCACCTCCCCATAGGAGAGAGCGTACGCGTGGAGAAGGGCTGAGTTCACATCACGCGCAGAGAAGAGCTCGCGCTTCCCCTCCCGGCTGGAGACCTTGAGGTAGTCCTCGAAGAGAAGCTTTGCCAGGTGCAGCGTGGGCTCTGTCATGTACACCGGGCCCTTGTAGCCGTACTTGTACAAGAGGGGCAGCGCGCCGCA
>JAJHRT010000020.1 GCA_020833575.1 Thermofilum sp.
AGCCCACGTCCTCGAGAGCTCTCGAGCAGCCGCGCTGCCTCTCGAGGAAGCTCAGCAGCTCTTCGAGGAGACCCACGCCCAGCGTGCTTACAACCCGCTCAAACCACCTGACCGCCAACTCCTGCGCAGGCATCCACTCCCCTCCATCCTTCGCCTTCACAGCCCTGATCGCCGACTCCAGGGGCATGCGGTCCAGCAGGACGAGGAGCATAGCGGATACAGCACCGCTCCGCCCTATACCCCCTCGGCAGTGCACCAGCGCAACACGTCCCTCGGAGACGGCCTTTACCAGGGGTTTGAGCACCCTGAGATAAACACCCTCGTGCGCCGCAAACGAGAAGTCCGGGACGGGGTACCTGAGGCGCTCCACACCCGGAGGAAGCTCGTACGTGCACTCACCCTCCTCGGTAAGATCCACCACGAGACTTAAGCCCCTTCTAGCCAGGTTTTGCAGGAGCTCGCTGTCCGGGCATGAAGACCAGTAAACACCCTCTCTGAGCAAGCGCACGCGCACATCCTAAGGGGGCGCGGTAAGCTCTAATACTAAGCGGTCACGCCCAGTAGAATGATGTTCGAGGACCTTGCCTCCCCGGTTCTGAGGAAGGCCGGGGAGCTCGGCGTGAGCTTCGCTGAGGTGAGGTTCGAGGACACGGTCAGGGAGATCATCACCTACGTGAACGGGAAGATAACCGCGCTAGGCGTCTCGAGGACTAGGGGGGCTGGTGTTCGAGTGCTCTACGGGGGGAGCATAGGCTTCGCCTCCACGTCCGACCTGAGCCGGGACGGCCTCGTCAAAGCCCTCGAGGATGCGGTGAGCATAGCCAGGGCTCTGGGCGAGGGGGGTAAGAGGGTCTCCGAGCCGCCTGTCAAGGAGGGGAGGTTCCAGGTTCCCACTGTGCGAAAGCACCCCTCCACCTCGGGCCTGGAGGAGAAGCTGGACCTCGTGAAGAGGGCTTACTCGGCGGCAAGGGAGGGGGGCGCTGCCTCGATTACCACCAGGTACGGGGCCTACTACGGCATCGTGGAGGTTTACACCACAGATGGGATCAGGGTGTCCGCGGAGAGACTAGTTACGGGTATCTCGGCATCTGTGGTGCTCCGCGAGAACGGGAAGACGGGGGACGGGTTCGAGACGTACGGCTTCTCCAGGGGCTTAGAGGCCTTCACGGGGGAGCACTCCCCCGAGAGAGCGGCAGAGAAGGCGCTGCAGATGGCTAAGGACTCTCTGAGGGCCAGGAGGCCGCCGGCAGGCGAGCTCACCGTGATCACAAGGCCTGAGCTGACGGGGGTGTTCGCGCACGAGAGCTTCGGGCACCTGACGGAGGGCGATGGGATCTTCGCGGGCACAAGCCCCCTCACCGGGAGGCTTGGTGAGCAGATAGCAAGCGAGGCTGTGACGATAGTCGACGCGGGCGTGGACCCGCGGGGCGGCTACTACTACCCGGTGGACGACGAGGGCACTCCCGCGGAGAGGGTGGTGCTCGTCGAGCGGGGGGTGCTCAAGGGCTACCTGCACAGCCGCGAGAGCGCAGCCCTCCTCAACATGAAGCCCACGGGGAATGGACGTGCGCAGAGCTTCCACCACGACATACTGGTGAGGATGAGGAACACCTTCTTCGAGGCTGGGGACTGGAGCGAGGAGGAGATAATTAGGGATACGAGGTTCGGCCTGCTGCTGGACAAGCCCGCGGGCGGCCAGGTGTCCGAGGACGGAACATTTACGTTCAACGCGAGGATAGGCTACATAGTCGAGAACGGAGAGCTCAAGGAGCCCGTGAGGGACACCGTGCTCGCCGGCAACATTCTCGAGATGCTGAAGTACGTCGACGCCGCTGCGAAGAACGTTGAGATATCGACGAGCCCCTTCGGCGGCTGCGGCAAGTGGGGGCAGATGGTGCACGTGGGCGACGGCGGTCCCACGCTGCGCGTAACCAGGCTCATCGTGGGGGGTGAGAAGTGATGGGAGCAGGGGTGCTTGTGGAGGCAAGCGTCGCAAGCCTGCTCGACTGGGCGCTGAAGCGCGCCCGGGAGCTGGGCGCGGACGAGGCAGAAGTATCCGTGGCCCTTTCCAGCTCCAGGCAGGTGAAGAGCGAAGGCACCCACTTGAAGGCCCTCTCGCGGCGCTCCATAGACGCATGGGTGCGTGTCAGCAAGGGTAAGAGGTTCGCGGTAACCACCGTCACCTCGCTGGAGCGAAAACCACTCGAGGAGGCAATCGAGGCGGCGGTTACACTAGCTTCCAAGGCGGAGGAGGATCCATACTGGGAGGGGCTGCCCGACCCGGAACCGCCTCTGCACAGCTGGGTGGGGTACGACCAGGGCGTAGCCTCTGCGCCCACCTCCTGGCTCCTTGAGCTGGCCAGGGACCTGATCGCTGAGGCTCAGAGACGCCCAAGCATAAGGGTCTCCGCAACCTTCGTCTCAGCTGGCGAGTCGGAGTACCACGTAGCCAACACTCGGGGTGTGAGCGCTAGCGACAGGGGGACGCACTTCAGCTACGGGGTAGAGCTGAAGGCCGTGGGTGCGGGGGAGGGGGTAGGGTTCTCCTCCGTTTCCTCCAGGGGCCTGCACGTAGACATCTACGGGGTCCTGGAGAGAGCCACCGCGCTCGCACTGGACAGCATGAGGGGGGAGAAGCTGGGAACGGTGGTCAAGGGCAACGTGCTCTTCAGGGCTGAGCCCTTCGCCAGCCTTGTTGACGCGCTACTAGTACCCGCGCTGAACGCCTTGAGCGTGCTGGAGGGGTTCAGCCCGCTGCGCGACAAGGTCGGCCAGAGGGTTCTTGGGCAGCTCACCGTGGTGGACGACGGCACCATGGTCGGTGGTCTTGAGACCAGTCTCTTCGACGCAGAGGGCGTCGCGCGGAGGAGGAAGGTCCTCTTCGACAGGGGTGTGCTCAAGGGCTTCCTGCACAACACGTACACAGCTAGGCGGATGAGGTGCGAAAGCACGGGGAACGCCGCGCGCGTGAGAGGCGCAGTGGCAATAGCAAGGACAAACCTGGTCATAGAGGGGGGAGAGGACAGCGAGGAGACGCTAGCCAGCAGCTCGGCGGTGGTGGTCGACGGGTACCTGCTCAGCGTGCACACCGTGAACCCGATCACTGGGAACTTCAGCGTAGTGGCGTCCAACCCGTACCTCGTGAAGAACGGCGAGCTGAAGCCCCTGAAGCCCGTCACGGTGTCGGGCAACATCTACGAGGTTGCGGGCGGGCTGAGGCCTGCGAGGAGGGTAAAGAACACCCACACAGGAGTCTACACGCCCGACGTCCTGCTCAGCGGGCTGACGGTGTCGGGCTAGCCCTTCCTACCCCCTGTAAGTAGCAAGTCTATCTTCAGCGTCCAGATGTCGTAGAACCTACGCGGCACATCGGTCCCGGCGACACCCTCGTCCACTATCTTCCAGTAGTTTCCGCAGAGCCTACAGATGCCGACGCCGAACCTCTTATCCTCCTCGAGCCCGAGAACCATGAGCGTCGACTTATCACTGTTCCCGCAGTAGGGGCACTTTCCCTCCGGGTACTTCCACTCCGCACCACAGAACTGGCACCTCAGAAGGGATGTGCCGTCCGGCTGCACGACCTCCACCCTCGTGAAGCTGCCACAGACAGGGCACCTGCCGCTCTCCCAGCCCTCGAAGCCCACGGCTGACCCCACACTCTCCGAGAAAGCCTGGAAGAAGGGCTGCACGGCCCACGCTACCACAGCCTCCAGCATTTCGTGGTCCACACCCACCCTACTTGCAGCCTCGTGCACGGCCTCCACATCCCCTCTCATGAACGCGCCCTTCAGCTCGCTGAGGTTGAGCTGCCCGCTCTCCTGGGCCTCTATCACCTTGGACAAGCCCTCTCGGGCGTCGGCGAGCTCCTCTCTCAGATAGCCTGCTATCCTCTTAACCGCGCTGGCGAAGTCGTCGTCATCTATCCTCAGCTCCATCACGCTGAGAACCGGCTTGCCCTGGCTCAAAACCTCCCTGACTTTCTCCCTATCAAGATCAGAGTACTTTCCCGAGAGCTTACTGGCGATATCCTCCTGGATCTCGACCAGCCCCACGAATACGTCCAGAGAATTCTCGTCGATGGGCACATCTGGGTAAATCCTCCTTACCCTATCCTTAAGGCTGCTACTCATGCTATACCAACTCCTTCTGGCGAGCTCTGAGGACGAAAGCCCGCGTAATAAAGCTTAGCAGCGGGGGACCCCTCAGAAGAGGTCTCGAGGGCTTGGCGGCCCCTTAAGGAAGAAGGCTGCTGCCTCGCCCGGCCTTACCCCCGCAGCCCTGGCTATAGGCGCGCACTTAGCGACAAGTACGGCGAATGTTGGCTTCGGCGGGGGGCTCAGGAGGAAGGACTCGAAGTTCGCCATACCCTTCGAAAGCACGAGGTCCGCCTCCGCGAGCGCGCGGACAGCCTCCTCCGAGGAGAAGCCCGGGACGACGCCTGGGAAGTCGCTGCCGGAGCTCACAAGCCTCCCCAGCTTGCCAAAGCCTGCGGCCAACGCCTCCTCGAACGTGATATCGTTCTGGTACGGCTTACCCCTTGCGATTATGAGAAGCTCTAGCCCCATGCGCTGTAGCTCCTCAAGCACGAGCAGGTCGAAGAGAGCCTCCCCGCAGTTGTCGAGAACATAAGCCACCTTGCTGGACTGCAGGAGGAGCAGGAAGAACCTGTCGAGCTCGTCCCTCCCGAACCTCACTCTCTCTATGATGCCGATGAGCTCAGCAGGCCTCAACCCCATCGGGGATCCGGGGTCAAGCAGGTTTGCCGCGACACTTGCCTTGATAAGGAACCTCAACCTGTCGAAGCCCTCCATCTTCTCCGCCGCTCGGCGGACCTCCTCCACCAGGGGTAGCGCAGCCCTGTGGGACTCCTCCTTGAAGGCCTTGTAGGGATCCTCGTCGCCCAGGAGCTCCTTCACCTTCGAGAAAGCCCTCCACGCCAGAACGGTGGTAGACGCGCCGGGCGCCAGCAGCAGGGAGTAAAACTCCGTGAAAAGCCTCATCGCCGCGATCTTATCGTCGCTGGGCAGCCTGGACGCCGCAATCTCCAGCGCCCTTGTCCTATATATGCAGGGAACGCACTCCGGCTCCACACGCACGGGGAGCCCAGCCCCCGCCGGAATTTAAGCGTTAGCAGCTCCCCCCAGCTAACCCAGCCCCCTCGCACGCCTACTCGGTCTCTCGCTTAGGAGCTCGCACGCTTTACGCGCAAGCTCCCTGGGGTCCCTGACCACGGTGACCTCGGAGGTGCACCTCGAGTCAAGGCATGGCGCCAGCCGCTCTAGAGCATCACTAGCCTGCCCCGTACCCGCCAGCATGAGCACCGGCACGCCTTCGAGGTATGCGGTGAAGACTTCCTGCATAGTCCCTGCCTCGCCGCCCAGGCAAACAAGCACGTCTGACGACCTGCAGAGGAAGATGCTCCTGACACGGTAGCTAGCACCGGTGCGCACGACGAGAGCTCCCTCTGGGTAGTCGAAGTCCTCCCTCTCGACCGGCGGAAAGAGCAGGACGCACATGCCCTGCCTCAGGGCCTCGTCCACGACAACCCTCATCAGGCCCCAGTACCCTCCCAGCGCGAGGCACAAGCTCCCGCCGCATGTGGACGACAGCTCCTCGACGAAAGCCCTCGCCTTGGCCGCGAGCTCGGGCGGAGGGTCCGTGCCGAGCGCGGCAACCCCGAGAACCCTCATATCAGGTAACCCCCAGGAATCCCGCGATCTCCCTGGCCATACGCCTTGCCTCGTAGTATGCTGCGCCTAGGGGGAGACCCGAGTAGAGAGCCACCAGGTAGCTCTCGAAGCCCAGCCTGACGAAGACCAGGCCAAGCCTCTCGTACTCCGCCACGATCACGCGTACGGAGCCTCCCCTCAGCTGCTTGAAGGTACTCGTGATGAAAGTGAAGAGCTCATCCACCCTGGAGAGGACATCCCTGTCGAGCTCACCCACGACGTGGAACTTCCCTCCTCTCACCACGGCCAGCGCTCTGAAGCCGTGAGCCCTAGAGAGCACGGCCTTGAGCGCAGCCTCCATGACGGACACCGCTCAGACGAGGCACCGCAGATAAGCCTTACCTCGGGTCGTTGAACTAAACTCCTTTTAAAGCCGCAGTTCGCAGCCGCTCCCGAGAGCAACCATGGCGAGGGCTCTGGTAGAAGTAGCGCTGGACGGTGTAGAGGAGAAAGCAGCACTAACGCTGAAAAGCGGCGAGACCGCTGAACTGGCCATAGTGAACAAGGACCCCCAGCGCGTGCTGTGCGAGGTTACTGTGGAGCACCTAAACGGTGTGCTAAACTCCCTGGTGGCGATCGAGCTGGGAGGCAGGAGGCTCTACCTTGGCAGGTCGTCAAGAGCTGGGGAGAGCATCTCGGCGGATATCGAGCCCGGAGGGGTTGAGATCCTACGGGTGAGGTTCGTCGCACCGCCAAGGGGGAACGACGAAGTGCAAGTCAGGCTCAGGGTGGTGCTGCGCGCACTGCCTGCAGCTACAGCACGGGGGAAAGAGACCCGGGAAAAACACACTATGCCGAAACTCTTACCCGTGCTTGTACATGAGAAGCCCTAGGAGCATCACAAGGCCCGTGCTGAGCCACACTATCCAGTCGGCGAAGCTCACCGCCAAGAACACCAGGATAAGCAGATTGGCGAGCAGGGGGAGCACGGGGACGCGCCCAACGCTGAGAGGCACTCTGAAGGGCCTGGGGATCTCGGGCTTTCTGACCCTCAAGGCGATCAGGGAGGAGTTCACTAGGAGGAAGACCAGGAGGACGGCGAGGCTGGAGGTCTTCCCGACAAGGTCTATGAGCTGGTACTCGAAACCTCCAAACCTGAGCCGCCAGCCGGTAGCCTCCGGCAAGTAGTCTGTCAGGAGGATCAGCAGCGCCGCTAAGAGACCCGAGAAGAATACGCTCACGTGGGGTGTTCTTCTCCAGCTGCTGACCCTCCCGAAGCCCTCCCAGACAACCCCCTCCTCCGCAAGCCCGTAAACGAGCCTAGAGGAGGAGACCAGGAAGCCTAGCACGGTGTTGGTGGTCGCGAAGAGCGCTATCGCCATAAGCAGGCCGTAGGACCCTGCCCACGCGATCGAGGCCGCATCGGCCAGCGGAGCCTTGCTGGCTCCAAGATCCTCCCAGCCCATCAGCCTCACGACGCACAGGCTCACCGCGAGGTAGAGGAGGGTAGTCACGAGGACCGCAAGCACTATCGCCTCGGGGATGACCCTCTCAGCATCCCTTGTTTCCTCGCTCAGCGTGGGCTGGAACTCGAAGCCCGTGTAGGCGAAGTAGAAGATCGCTGCACCGACCATCACCGCCACCAGGGGGTTTGCGCCTGGAGCGACCTCCAGGTAGTTCGGCTGCCTGGCTGGGGAAATCAGGGCGAGCACGATCACCAGCAGCAGCCCCAGGCTCTCGATGACCGTGAAGACTGCCGACAGCACAGCTGACTCCCTTATCCCCCACCAGTTGAGAACCGAGAGCAGCACCAACAGGGCTAGCGCTGGGAGCACTGGGGAGGTTAGGCCTGTCAGCCTGCAAAAGTAGCCAGCGAAGCCCAGGGCCGCAGTCGCCGCTCCGGCGACTCCTCCGAAGAACAGCAGCCAGCCAGCGAGGAAAGCCAGCAGCCGCCTCCCCGGGAAGGCTTCGGCCACGTACCTGTGCGTGCTAGAGGCGTAGGGAAACATCCCCGCCAGCTCCGCGAAGGAGAGAGCTGTGGAGACCGCTATAAGCCCAGAGAACGCGACGCTGGCCCAGACAGCGTCACCCGCGATCCCTGCTGCACGACCGATGAGGACATAGACGCCGGCGCCGAGGATAAGCCCCACGCCGAAAAGGGTCGCGTACCCTAGCCCTAGCTCGCGCTTCAGCTCGGGCATACGCTATGAGAAGAGCGTTAAAAATCTTTAATTTTCCGCGCTAGTCACTCCCTCAGCTCTACCGAGATTTCGCCCTCGACAGAGCCAACCTCCTGCCACACCCTCAGGTCCCTCGCGGTGAGCTTGTAGGGCTTCCCATCCCTCAGCTCCAGGATCACCTTTCCCGTGATGAGTCTGTTAGAGCCCAGCTTCTCCTCCAGGGCGAAGCCTAGCCTCTGCACAAGCCTGCTGAGCTCCCTCCTGTACTCCTGGAGCACCTGCCTGTTCCTCGCGCCAACGGCTCCCCAGAGGTAGCGGATGAAGCTGCGACCAGCGGGGTTGACAGGCCTCATCAGCTCCACTTCAATTACTTCGCTCATCAGGCAATGCCGCACACATACTATGTTATTTGCGTATCGCTAGGAAAAACGCGGAAAAGCCGAGGCATCAGGGCAGTTTGACGATGCAAGAGTACTCCCTCCCCGAGGACGTGTGCAGCTTCACCTCAACCGCGACACCTGAGCTTAAAGTAGAGCCACCGCACCCAGCCCCCTTCATCAAGTGCAGGGTCAGCACAACTCTTTCACCTGGATTCAGAGCTATACTCGGCTGCGGAGACAGGAAAACCCCCTTACAATCGTAGTAGTGGACACCGTTTATGAGGACAGAGTCTACCGTGACAGCCACTGTACCCAGGTTGCCCAGCTGAAGAGTTACATCCCACCCATCCCCCGCCGCCCTTGGCGCCACCTGCACAGCACCAAACTCCAGTCTCTCCACAGCGCTGCCCGTCAAAGAGACAAAGCCTGCCAGCCAGAACGCTATACCCACAGCCACAGCCACGGCCACGAGCGTCAGGATCACCGTCGAAACCACCGGGCTCACGGCGCGCATCCCACCCATGGCGTGAGAGCTCCCAGCAGCACGCCCCCCATCCATGGGCGACCACAGCCTCAGAGGGTGAGTGCTAAATATCGTTAATTCTTTCCGGGTGGTTAATTTCGAGAGTATATCCCGAGACCATCGAGGCACGGGAGATGCTCCTTCAGGTCCTGCGGTGCGGCCCTCTCCCGCCCTTCACCTTATGAAACCCCCCTGCGGTGAGTGGTATAAAACTTCTTGAGAAAGCCTTTTAAGAAAGGGTTTACATAGTTCTCCTGAAAGAGCATGAGCTCTTACCTGGAGTGGATGCTCGGGGTTCTCAAGGAGGCCGTCGAGCTCGCAGGCCTGCCCCACGAGGTCTACGAGTACCTGAGCAAGCCCGACAGAGTGCTGATGGTGAAGATCCCCGTGAGGATGGACGACGGAAGGCTCGTGGTCTTCGAGGGCTACAGGGTGCAGCACAACAACGCTCTAGGCCCCTACAAGGGCGGGATCAGGTTCCACCCGGAGGTCACGCTAGAGACGGACATAGCCCTGGCAATGGGCATGACGCTGAAGAACTCCCTGGCCGGGCTGCCCTACGGCGGCGGTAAGGGCGCTGTGAGGTGTGACCCTAAGAAGCTGAGCGCTGCGGAGCTGGAAAGGCTGAGCAGAGGCTACGCGAGGGCTATAGCGCCGCTCATCGGCGACCAGGTGGACATCCCCGCTCCCGACGTGGGCACGAACCCGCAGATCATGGCCTGGATGGTGGACGAGTTCAGCAAGCTGAAGGGCTACAACGTCCCCGGGGTCTTCACCGCTAAGCCGCCCGAGCTCTGGGGCAACCCCGTGAGGATATACTCGACCGGCTACGGCACCGTGGTCGCCGCCAAGGCGGCAGCGGAGAGGTGGCTGGAAGGCTTCGAGGGGAAAGTGGTCTCAATACACGGCTTCGGCAACGCAGGGCAGTACGCGGCGCTCTGGGCCTCTAGGTTTGGAGCCAAGGTGGTCGCGGTCAGCGACACTTCAGGGACGGTTTACGACCCCAACGGGCTGGACGTTGAGCTCGCAATAAAGGTGAAGAACGAGACAGGCAAGGTGGTGAACTACCCCAAGGGCCAGAAGCTACAGGACCCCGACGCCTCCCTCTACGTGGACGCGGACATCCTCATCCCAGCCGCGATAGAGAACACGATAACCGAGAAGAACGCGGGGAAGGTTAAAGCCCGCCTGATCGTCGAGGCTGCCAACGGCCCGACCACGCCCGGCGCCGAGAAGATCCTCTACTCTAGGAAGGACTTCGTAGCCGTGGTGCCCGACATCCTCGCGAACGCTGGCGGCGTCATCATGTCCTACCTCGAGTGGGTGGAAAACCTCCAGTGGTGGTTCTGGGACGAGGAGGAGACGAGGGCCAAGCTGGCCTCGATAATGGAGAGGAACTTCAAGCGAACCGCGGACAGGTGGGAGAAGCTGAAGGCAGAGAGCAGCAGGCCCGTAACCATGCGGGACGCAGCCTTCGTGCTAGCAGTGGAGAGAGTCTACAATGCGATGAAGCTCAGAGGCTGGATCTAAAAAATCCGCGCGTGTTTTTCTCAGCCCCCTTCTATACGACAGGCATCTGTCCATTAGGCCCGTCCGTCGGCTTAGTTATTCTCATTCACAAGCAGCGAGCAGAGGCGCCGGAAGGAATATATTCGGATAGAGCGCCCTGAAGTCGTATGGCGGAGCAGGGAGCAACTGCCTTGCCTCCACCTCCTCCAGCCAGGCCTCTGGGAGTCGCAATCCTAGCAGTCCTGGAATTCATTTTCGGAGCCCTCGCTCTGCTGCTAGGACTAGCGTTCATCGCCCTAGCCCCTACGCTCACGAGCATGCTCTCCAGCCTCCCGCTCCCGGCAGCTCTCGAGCTGCTGCTCGGAATCCTCGGGGTAATTTTCCTAGTAAGTGGCGCTGTAGCGCTGCTGGTCGGCTGGGGCCTCTGGGCTGGTAAGGGGTGGGCTTGGTGGCTGACGGTGATTCTCCAGGCGCTGGGCATCGTGTCATCCCTAGCCTCCCTGGCGCTCGGAGACCCCACCGCTATAGCCTCGCTGATCATCGCGGCAATCATCCTCTACTACTTCTTCAAGCCACACGTCAAAGCCTACTTCGGAGTCAAAGTAGGCTTCTCCACGTAACACTACTTCCCCGAAGCGCGCATTTTCTGCG
>JAJHRT010000112.1 GCA_020833575.1 Thermofilum sp.
GGCAGAGAAACCTTACACCCATAGCCATCGAGGAGGCAGGCTGACGACTCTGATGATCCCACCGAGGGTAAATTAGACGCCGTGGTGACCTTCTAAAACGCCTGTACAAAGTCCCTACGCGCTCACGGATCCCGGGGCCCGCCCGCTGGCATTAGCGCCTTTTGCATGGCAAGAGTAACGCTGATAAGCGGGATCGGCGGTTGCTGACCTTTGAGTGGTGATGGCGGTCGAGGAGGGTAAGCTGCGCGAGAGGGTGCTGCTGCTGAGGAGGTTCCTCCCGCAGCTCGAGCAGCCCCTGCCCAACGAGGTGAAGGCTAGGGTGTACAAGGGGGTGCTGCAGCTGAAGTACTACGAGGAGCCTAGGACGCTGGAGGAGCTCGCCCGCATGGTGACGGACGAGCAGCTCGCGCAGCTGGTCCGGGTGTCCCCCTACAGGAGCTACCTGAGCTTCAGGGGCAGGTACTACACGGTGGAGGGGGGTGAGCTCAGGCTCGAGGGCTCCTGGGATAGGGTGAAGGCGGCTGTCCGCAGCGCCCTGGAGCAGCACGGGAAGAAGGCCTACGCGGTCCTCAAGAGCCTCCTCGAGGCCGGCGAGGCCCCCTTCAGCTACATAGCGGCGAGGGCGACGGAGATCGCGGGCGAGCGCGTCTACCCCTCGAGGCTGCTGGCGGAGCTCAGGGACCGCTGGGAGCTCGTGTGGGAGGCAGGGGACCAGGCGGAGAGGAGGTGGACGATACCCGAGGAGATACGGCCGGCGGTGGAGGAGGCGCTCGCGGAGTACTACCCCCAGGGCGCGCCCAGGTTCAGCACCAGGCAGGCTGAGGAGGAGTACGTTGAGGTGCTTAGGAGGGAGGAGGAGCTCAGGCGCTACCTGCAGGGGCTCCTGGAGGAGAGGCTCGACAGCGTGCTGGAGTTCGGGGAGAGGTTCTCCCCGGCTGCGCTGGTCGAGTACCTGGTCGACCTCTTCGGCCCGGTGATCTTCTTCGACGAGCTCCTCACGCTCTCGCAGCAGTACTCGCTCTCCGACACGGAGGTGGTCACCGAGCACGGGCACCGCGCTCTGACCACGGGCTTCAACCTGGCCCTCTTCGGCGAGCCGGGCACCGGGAAGACCTTCGCGACCAAGGACTTCATCCTCGGGAACGAGAAGCTAGGCGTGCTGCCGCACGGCATACCCGGGATCAACAGGTACTGCGGCGGCATGACCCCGGCGATGTTCATCGCGATAGGCGAGGCGTACACTGGCAAGCGGTTCAACTTCATCGTGACGGAGTTCAACGACTGGTTCAAGTACCGCGGGATGGTGGAGCCGCTCAAGCTCGCGATGGAGGGTGGGGTGATCTCCTACGAGACGAAGGTGTACAAGGTGGGGCCCTACAAGTTCGACTCCTTCTTCAGCGTGAACTACAACACGCGCGTGTACGAGCGCGGCTACGAGGTCACGGTGAACGACCCTAACTTCAACGCGATCGAGGACCGCATGCTCTGCAGGCTCCACAGGCTGACGAAGGAGAAGTACAAGGAGCTCGCCGAGAGCCAGAAGAGGCTCATGCTCGGAGTGACCACGAGGAAGATGGCGGAGAAGGCCCCCCTCATCCGGGACCACGTCACCCTGGTCTACGCGATACAGACCAGGCACCCGCTAGCAAGGCAGTTCAAGCCCAAGAGGGTGCTGCTGGAGGAGAAGCACATCGAGGCGATCGAGAGGGCCAGGGAGCTGATCTTCGAGCACCTACCGCCCTCGAGCGTGCTACCCTTCTCGATGAGGCTGGAGCGCAGGGCTCTGCAGCTGGCAGCCGCGCTCAGCCTGACCTCGTACTTCAGGAGGGACGAGGAGGTGGTGGAGATAGACCCGGAGGCCGTCAAGCTGGCTGCGCGCTTCTACGTCGAGGAGGCCTGGGTGAGGGCGCAGGAGGGCTTCCCCCTGCAGGAGGTTCTCCGCAAGCTCTACGCGCAGGTGGGCGCACCGGTAACCCCCACCTAGGGCGCCAGCAGGCTAGCTGCCGCGGCTTTCGCCTCCTTGTAGACCCTGTCCATGTTCCAGTAGTGCCAGGAGCCCCACCTGCCCACGCTCACCACCCCCAGCTCCCTGAGGTAGGCCATCACCTCCTCCCTCGCCTCGTTGTGCCCCCTCACGTAGACAGGGTAGCCGTACTCGTGCACCCACACCCTGGCGAGCTTCACGTGGTCGTAGCTGGCCACGCCCAGCCTGTCCAGCCCCTCCACGACCTCGCCCAGCAGCTTCTCCTCGTCGACGGGGTCGCCCGGCCTCAGCGTGACCTCCACCTGGAGGGTGGAGGAGCCCCTGGGGGCGTTGGCGGGGCTGTAGTTGGAGATCCAGGCGTACCTGTGGAAGACCACGCTCTCGTCGGGCACGTAGACCCAGTGCTCGCCGGGAGCCTCCCTGCTCAGCGCGAAGCCGACGACGGCCACCCTGTTGTACCTCAGCCTCCCGGCGGCCCTCAGCACGTGCTCAGGGGCCTCGAGGGCTAGCGCGAGCTCCGGGAGCGGTATCGTCGAGAGCAGCTTCCTCGCCTCCACCAGGCCGTTCACAACCCACCTACCCCCGTCGCGCCTCACCCTCACGACGCGGTGCCCCCAGAGGAAGCGGGCGCCCCTGCTCCTCGCGAGCTCAAGCGCGGCGTCGTACAGCCTCTGTATACCCCCAGAGGCCGGGTAGTAGAAGCGGGCCTGCTCGAGGTAGCCCCTCGTCTCCACGCCAGCGCCGCTCCTCACCACGTCCCTCCAGTCGGGCACCGGGAGCCTCCCCGGCGTGTGCACCCAGTCGGCCGCCATCTCGTCGGGGTCCACCTTCCAGATCTTCCGGTTGTAGGGGATGAGGTAGCTCTCCGCGATGGCCCTGCCGAAGAACATCCGGGCCCACTCCCCGAAGCTCTCCGGCTCCCGGGGGGCCGCAGCCCTCTCGAGGAGCGCCTCGACGAAGCCGACGAGCATCTCCGCCCTCAGCTGGGGTGGCAGCGCGTAGAGGCCGTTCTCCAGGGGGTAGGGGACCTTGACGCCTCCCAGCAGCACGAAGGCCTTCCTCTCGTGCTCCACGGCGCTGCCGCCCAGCAGGCCCAGGATCTCGGAGAGCAGCCCCTTGTCGCGGGAGAAGATGATGTGGCTACCCCCCACGTCGAAGGTGTGCTCGCAGATCCTCTCGCTCCTCAGCAGCCCCCCAGGCTCCTCGCTGGCGTCCAGGCAGACCACGGTGGCGCCGGGCGCCCTCTCAAGGACGCCCAGGATTGCCGCGAGCCCCGCCCAGCCGCAACCCAGCACGGCTACGTCCGCGGAGATCATCGCGCGCCGAGCATTCCGCGCTCCGTGCCGGTTTAATTCTTGCGCGTCCTGCCCACCAAGTCAACCACGGAGATCGCGAGGT
>JAJHRT010000113.1 GCA_020833575.1 Thermofilum sp.
ACACCCAAAGGTATCAGCCTGGGAGAGCCGCAGACCGGGCACAGTCTCAAGCCCCGCCCCACCCCTAGCTCGAGCCTCGGAGTGAGCAGCTCGACCTCCTCTTCGCTCACGCCTAGCTCGCGCAGCCTCCTCAAAACCTCCTCCTTCGGAGCACGCACCCTAGCCAAGCAGCCACCACCCTCCAAGCGCTCTGAGTCCGCGACCATGTCGCGGAAACTCTCGATGATGGCACAATCCCCCATGAGGTACACGTCGCCGCCTACATCCACGATGCGTAGCCTGCCCACGGCCCACCGCGGCAGAGCGCGCCGAGCACTATTAAAAGTCAGCTTCGTTCACGACCCCGTGCCGGTAAGCCGCTGGAGGCTAAGAGCTCTAACCACGGCTGCCACTGCACTCATAATGCTAGCGTCCATACTGGCCGGCTACAACCGCCAGCTTACGCTGGGAGAAGCCGAGACGCTAATTAAGCCTGCTGCCGACTACTACGAGAAGCTCCGAGCGAGCGGCAGCGAGGCAGCAGCCGCGCTAGAGCTGTTCTCCTCGTGGCTGGTATACGTGGTCATGTGCGATCTCCCGATCGCCGGGCTAGTGGCGGCAGCTTACGTGGGCTACAGCGTAGGCGTTCTCAGCAAAGCCTTCGAGGTGTACCCGGTGGTACTCACCGAGGACGTCCTATTATCATCGACCAGCAGCGTGCTGCTGCTAGCCGCACTAACGCTAGCAGCGGCGGAGGGGCTTTACCTCTCCGTAATCATGCTCAGGAAAAGGGAGCAGTGGGAGCCCCTCGAGACGGCAGCCCTCGTGCTTCTTCAAGCATCACTCGTAGCGCTCGCAAGCATTCTTGGGGCAGCAGCCATCCTGGGCTGACTGAGCCACATATGGGAGTGCGTGGAGGTCGCAATAGGGTAGTGGAGGAGGCGAATAGTACCTCTTAATCAGCTAAATTTAAGCATGCGACTTCATGCTTAAATCGAAGAGCATGGGCACGGAGCTCCGTTTTAAGACGCTGAGCGACGTTGAGGTGTCTGGCAGGACTGTCGGCGTGCGTGTCGACTTTAACTCCCCAGTCGATCCCGCGACTAAAAGGCTCTTAGACACCTCGAGGATCCGAGCGCACGCGGAGACCACTCTCAAGGAGCTTATCGAGAGGAGAGCAAAGGTCGTCGTGATCTCCCACCAGGGTAGGAAGGGCGACCCCGACTTCACCAGCCTGCGCGAGCACGCCGAGAAGCTGGCGGAGATGCTCCCAGCCCCAGTGAAGTTCGTGGACGACATCTTCGGGGAGAAGGCGGTCTCCAGCATACAGGCGCTTAGGGAGGGCGAGGTGCTGGTGCTCGAGAACGTGAGGTACTGGGATGGTGAAACAAAGAGCGCGAGCCCAGAGGAGCACGCTAGGTCGGAGTTGGTGAAGAGGCTTGGGCCTCTCTTCGACGTTTACGTCGTGGACGCCTTCTCGGCTGCCCACAGGCCCCACGCGTCGCTAGTGGGCTTCGCCCCAGTGGTTAAGCACTACGTGGCGGGCAGGGTTATGGAGAAGGAGCTCAGAGCCCTGTACAGGGTGCGCAACAACCCAGAACGGCCCTGCGTGTACATCCTGGGCGGCGCTAAGGCGGAAGACACTGCCGACGTGCTGGAGAGCGTGCTGGGCGAGAACATCGCGGACACGGTCCTCACTGGGGGGCTTGTGGCCAACCTGCTGCTGCACTCAAAGGGCTTCAAGCTGGGGGATCCGAACGTCGCGGTGCTGCGCGAGAAGGGCTTCCTAGAGCTAGAGCCAAGGCTGAAGAGCATCCTTGACAAGTTCGGCGACCGCATCGCTCTGCCAGAGGATCTCGCGGTGGACGAAGGAGGCAAGAGGAAGGAGGTAGACCTGGGGTCTCTGCCCACCCAGAGCTTGATTAAGGATATCGGCTCGAGGACTATCGAGAAGTACGCCCGCATAATCAAGGGAGCGAAAACCATCGTGATGAACGGCCCGATGGGCGTATTCGAGGAGAGTGAGTTTAGCGTGGGGACCCGCGGTGTCTTCGAAGCCATAGCGTCCTCCAGGGCGTTCAGCCTGATAGGTGGAGGCCACACGATAGCTGCAGCCTCGAAGCTGGGCTATGCGGACAAGATATCTCACGTCAGCACCGGTGGCGGAGCGCTAATCGAGTACCTGACCAAGGGGACTCTGCCGGTAGTAGAGGTTTTGAAGCAGTACGGGAAGTAGAGGCCTCGGAAAAGGAAATATTGCTCTTTTTCTCCCCGTAAACCGAGAGCGGGATGAAAAAGTCGTGGAGCTCCTTTCTCTACGAGGAAATCCCAGAAGGAGGTACCCTAGTGGTCGGAATCCCAGACGTAGGCCTCGTGGGCCCCATCAGCACGTCGCACCTAGTCAAAGCATGGGAGCTGCGAAGCGTAGGCTACTTCGACTCGCCCGACCTGCCCCCAGTGATCCTCTTCCACGACGCAACGCCTCTTATGCCCATGAGGCTCTACGGAGGGTACAAGGGCAACGACTACGTGCTCGTACTGCACTCGGACGTCGCGATCCCCCCGCAGGGCATTCACAGCCTGGCCTCATTCGTGGTGAGCTTCACACAGGAGAAGAAGCTGCGCAGAGTGTTCCTACTAGGGGGGATCGCGGTGCAGGAGAGACTGAACATAGAAACTCCGAAAACCTATGCGGTGTCAGTCGACAGGGATCTACTATTCTACGCCCAGGAGAGGGGGGTCGAGCCCCTGAGGGAGGGCTTCATCGGGGGTGTGTACGCCCAGATACTGAAGGAGGGGTACAAGGCCAGAGTGCCCGTGCTCGCCCTGCTCTCGGAGTGCTTCCTCAACTACCCTGACCCGGGAGCTTCTGCCTCGACGCTCCAGGCCTTCTCCAAGATCACAGGGCACAGCATAGACGTGAAGCCGCTGCTCGAGCAGGAGGAGGAGATCAGGCTGAGGCTCAGGGAGATGATGAAGCGCACGATGGAGGCTATGCGCGGAGTCGGCAAGGAGTACGAGTACACGATACCCGCGCTCTACGTGTGAGGGGGTGGCTATGGGCGAGGGGTTCTGGGGGTTTGACGAGATCCTGGCCGAGTTCAGGAGAATAAGGAGGGCCATTGAGGACTTCGAGCGCAGCTTCTTCGAGAGGGTGTTCGGGCCTGAGGAGAGAACAGCAGTACCCCTTTACGAGGTGCGCAGGCTCTCGGACAGGATAGTGGTGTGCGCAGACCTTGCAGGTGTCAGGAGCAAGGAGGACGTAGAGATCTCTCTCGAGGGCAACACCCTCAGGATAGACGCGCGCCTTCAGCGCAGGTTCAGCATGGAGGGCTTCGCGTTCAGCAGGGAGGGCATCGAGAGGTACCACCTGGAAGTGCCCCTTCCGGAGAACAT
>JAJHRT010000114.1 GCA_020833575.1 Thermofilum sp.
CGCCCGCCATCCTCCTACGGCGGGCACCCCTTCATAGTGGAGGTTGCAGTGGCGTACGGCGGGGAGATACAGCCGCAGGACACCCCCATGCTGCTGAGGTTTGCGAACAGGATGCCTCTGCTGTACGACGAGGGCGTGGATGTTTCAAGGAAGGTTGTCGACAGCATAGACTGGTCTGTGTACAAGGTGAAGTTCCCGGCCCCCCTCGCTGTGGTGACTCACGTGTGCTCGACAAAAATACCGTTCAAGGGGGTGGGCAAGGAGGCTATCGCCGACGTGCCAGAGGTGGAGAGGGAGCTGGAAGCAGCTCTTAGGGATGCTGCGAGGAAGCTTAGGCTTCACCTGGTGCGCTTAGAGAGGATGCAGGAAGTCAAGCGTAGAGAGGTCGTTTACAGGAAGTACCTGGACGAGGTTGTCAGGTCCCTGAGCTACATCACCTCGATAAGCGAGGAGGAGCTGAGGAGAAAGTTTGAAGAGCTTATCGCGAGAGAGCTCGGGAGGGTGAGCCTTAATGAGGAAGGGGGCGATTCAGGCACCGCCTGAGGAGGAGGTAATCCGGCGTCTTGAGGAGTTCGGGAGGAGGATAGCTGAGAGCGTCCTCAAGGGCGAGGAGCCTGTAATCGAGGTTCCGGTCAGGACGCTCGCCAATACGATATGGGACGAGAAAAGGAAGCTGCTGGTGCTGGGACCAAAGAAGGCCTTGAGAAGCTACTTCGACATCGGCGAGTCTAAGAAGTTCATGCAGACGCTCCTAATGCTCTCGCTTATACTCAGAGCTCGCAGGGAGGGCGACTACCCCACGATAAGAGACCTCTACTACACAGGCAAGCACACAATATACTATATAGACGAGGCTGGGCGGAGGCGCAGCGAGGAGACGTGGGATGATCAGCGGGAGTCAAACTCCGTGATCCAGGACATCGAAGTCGCTGTTAACCTGCTTAGAGAGCACATGGGAATAATGCACGACGCCAAGGGTAAGATCGTTGGTAACATGGTGATAAGGTCGAAGGGCTATGAGATAGACTTGTCGAGAATGGGAAGTGGCGCGTACGCCATCCCGCCTAATGTGGATAAGCTCGAGATAGTCAGTGTTGACGCGGAGTACGTTCTCGTTGTGGAGAAGGATGCCATCTTTGAGAGGTTAAACGAGGAGGAGTTCTGGAAGAAGAACAGGTGCATTCTCGTGACGGGCAAGGGCCAGCCGGATCGGAGCACCCGCAGGATGGTTAGGAGACTATGGGAGGAGTTCAACCTACCTGTCTACGTGCTGACGGATGCTGACAGCTACGGGTTCTACATATACAGCGTCTACAGGAGCGGCTCGATATCCCTAAGCTACGAGAGCGAGAGGCTGGCAACGCCTGGCGCCCGTTTCCTAGGGGTCGCGGTCTCGGACATAGAGCGCTACAAGATACCGAAAAACTTCATAATCAAAGCCACGGAGAGGGATATAAAGAGAGCAAAGGAGCTTCTAAGCTACCCCTGGTTCAAAGAGTCGAAAGCATGGGTTAGGGAGCTCGAGCTCTTCATTGAGCGGGGGGAGAAAGTGGAGATAGAAGCTCTGAGTGGCCACGGCTTCAAGTTCCTCTCTCAAACGTACATACCAGAGAAGATCAGCACGGGCAGCTTTCTCTACTAGCAATTGCCCCCTCTTAACCTCGGGCTCATGCCCGCCTCCTGACCAGCAGAGGGCTCCCAGGTGTGTGCCGTCAAGCGTGGGAGACCAGGGTTGCTGTCTGCTCGATGTCTTTCAGCTCTCTAATCTTCGCGAGTGTTCTGTCGAACTCGACTAGCGAGGGCGCCTCTATCTTGGCGATTATGTCCCAAAGCCCGTATGTCACGTCGACATCGACAACATTCGGTATCTTTCGTAGCTCGCTTGCCACATCGTACTCTTTCCCAGGCTTGGTCGTGATGAGCACGTAGCCTGTGACCATCTTCTTTGCTCAGGAGCCTGAGCTCTGGCGGTAAAAAAGGTTTTCTTGCCTGCTCAGGGAAATTCATCAATCGCAGGGGTTCACGCATTCCGCGATTTATCGATTCTGTATTATCGAAGCAGGGGTATGAGGCCGTGGTCTAGGAAGCTTTACAGGGCACTGCTAAAGCCTCCACCCCGGCTCCTCTTCAGGGAAGCCCAGCTACGCGAAGCCAGGGCTAGGCTGGTTGACGGCGAAAGCTTCCTTATAAGAGGCCCGCCGGGTGTGGGGAAGACTACGCTGGCTAGGTTGTCCTCGAGAGCGGCTAGGTCTAGAGTAGTCTACGTGTCCGGTTTCAGGTGTAGAACATACAGCTGTATCAGAGCGGCCGTGAGGAGGGATGCTTTGAACATCATAGATGATTATGGTATGGTTCTCAGGGACTCGAACGTCGTCGAGCTCATCCGGCTTCTACCCTTCAAAGTAGTTGTTGTGCACACGGGGCTTTACTCGAAGGAGCTGGAGGGGCTTGGGGAGATAGCGATGCCACCTTACACAGAGGAGGAGATCCTGAGCATTCTTGAGGAGAGGGTAGCCAGGCTATCGCTGCCCGTAGATGAGGGGACGCTGAGGTTATGCGCGAGGGAAGCTGCTGTGTACAGCGGTAATATCAGGATAGCTCTGATGATGCTAGCTGACCATCTTGCCGAGCAGCTTGCTGGCAGCCTCCTCTAGGCTGATCCTCCTCTCGATCTCCTCTGCGACCCTAGACCCAAGTTCTGTGAGCTGCCACACTTTGTGCCTCGACACGATAACGTACTTCACAAGCCCCCTCTCCTCGAGGAACTGGAGGATGCTCCTAGTGTAGCTGGCATTTGCCAGGTTACCTCTGCCGATGACTCTCCTCAGGTCCTGCGTCAAGGCGCCCTGGACACGCCTAAGGTAGAGCAGCACAGCTATTGCGTTAAACTTCTCCTGCTTTATTAGCTCCTCCAGCACCCGCTCTACCTCGCTCTGCAAGCTCATCCAAGAGGAGCTTCAGGCTTTAGGACTTAAGGGTTATCCTCCAGGTAAGCTTTATCTCCGGGCTCGAAGACAGGTATTTTTGTGGAATCGTCCCAGTACACTCTGCTGCCTCTTGAAACCCTGAAGCCTAGCAGCGTAAATGTGAGGATAGTCGTTAACCCGGAGGCTGTCCGGAAGCTAGCTGAGGACATCGCTGCTAGGGGGTTGCTGCACCCGCTGATTGTGAGGCCTGAGGGTGGTGGCTACGGCGTGGTTTGCGGGAGGATGAGGCTCGAGGCGATAAGGCTTCTGCAGCGCGAGAAGCCGGAGGCCTACCAGAGGCTCTTCGCCAGGGGCATCCCCTGCGTCGTCAAGGAGCTAGGCGACCGCGAAGCCCTCGAGCTCTCACTCGCCGAGAACATCCGCCAGAACAC
>JAJHRT010000115.1 GCA_020833575.1 Thermofilum sp.
CCGCCTGCAATACGGCTAAGTCGAGGAGGTCTCGCCAGATCATCTCAAAGAGCGATTAACGCGAGGGGTAAGCTTAAGGCGATCCTCGCCAACTGAGCGTAGTACGTGGCGATTACGGTGGTCCTGCTGTGGTCAGCGACGCTTACACGATCATAATCTACTCGGTGCAGGTAGACCGAGCCCTACTCGAGTCCATTGCCCAGCAGCTCCGGAGGGTTTTCAACGCTAGGGTGGTGCTCGCGGGCCAGCTGTCTCTGGGAGAGGTCCTCCAGCACTTCGACGAGGAGCGGGAGCAGATCCGCGCGGAAGGGCTACTTGAAGCGCTGAAGGAAAGGCTGGGGGTGATGCCTCACCAGCGCGTCCTGGTGATTGTGGAGGGGGATGGCTACGTCGAGGGGCTGAACTTCGTCTTCGGGGTTGCCGCCGAGGGGTGGGGTGGGGTAGTGTTCACGAGGAGGCTTTACCCCGAGTTCTACGGGGGGATGCCCAACGAGAGCCTGCTGAGAGTCAGGCTGCTTAAGGAGGTTCTGCACGAGCTCGGCCACAGCTATGGTCTCGCGCACTGCACTAACAACTGCGTGATGAGGTTCAGCAACTCTGTGTTCGACGTGGACTCCAAGAGCGCGTTCTACTGCCCGAGGTGCGTTAGAGAGCTCAACTTCCTGGCCCCAGGGCTCCTGCGCGTCTGATCACGCCAGGCCGAAGAGGTAGCTCAGAACCCTGCTGGCTTTTATCCTCTGTATGGGGAGAAGGTCCCATATGACACCGCTCGGCTTCTTGTACCTGGGCTCGGACACCGTAATTAGCGATGTGGGAGTAGCTATGATATCCGCAGGTACGTCGTGCGGCAGCATCGGTATCCCTCCTTCGAGCACCTGGAGGTCGTGCACCAGAGTCAGCACCGGCGTGTCTGCCCCCGCAGCATGCATCTCCCGGAGGAGGGCGTACTCCAGGTCGTAGAGCCCGTCACCTCTGCCGAGCCTGGCGCCGCTCCTATCAACAGCTACGCTTCCGAGGATTATCGCGTCCACTCTGATGCCCTCCAGTAGCAGCGTGCGCTCACCTCTCAGGAGAGCGCCTCTCAGCGTGGACAACTGCCTCACCTCGAGCTCCGTCAGCCCGGAGCCGTCGAGCACCACGTAGCCTTTGAGGCCGGGCTGAGACATGACTATCGTCTTGCCTCTCCTCAGCGCCTCCTCCCGGAGGGGCCTGCTGGCGCCGTCGGAGGTGAAGTAGAGGACGCGAGCCCTCCTGAACAAGTCAAGCTTCGAGATCTTGCTCGCAGCAGCTACGCCTCCCAGGAAGCCCGGCACCCTGCCGTAACACGGCCGTGGACCCACTACAACCTCGCTCGCCTCAAGCTTCAGCCAGACCTGCTTCCTCAGCTCGCTCTTAATCCTCTCTGGCGTGGCAGAGCCCTGGGCCATCTGTCCTCAGAGGGCTTTGCGCTCCCCCGTGGTTAAATCATTTCCCACAGGGTGATTCGTAAATTGTCCTACAAATGTGAGGAGGGTGTAGAGGCTCTCCTTATTTACTCACCGTGGTTACCAGGCTGTGATGAGCGGGGCTCGGCCAGAGCGCGGCAGCGTTTACGTTACGAGGAGAGAAGATTACACCGCAGTCACCAGGGTCATAAGCGTGAAGCTGCCTGTGGGGTTGATCGAGGTCCTCGACGAGCTGATAGAGAAAGGGTACTTCCAGAACAGGAGCGACGCCATCAGGGAGGCCATCCGCAAGCTCCTCGCCAGCTACAGGGACCTCGACACGCAGAAGCTCAGCAGAGGATTAATGCTCGGCATCCGATAAACCAGTTTTTGAATCGGGTTTCCCCTTAACCCCTTTCCTTTTTCTCTTTAGGTTACTCGCGCTCCAGCTTTTACCTCCCTCTCCGGCACCAGCAGAACCGGCTTGTCGTCCTCGACCGCTGCGAGAAGCATGCCTTGCGACACGTAGCCCATTATGGTCCTAGGCTCGAGGTTCACGACAACTACGATGCTCTTGCCGATGAGCTGCTCGGGTGTGTAGTGCGGCGCGAGCCCGGCTACAATCTGCCTCTCCTCACCGCCCACATCAACTCTGAGAAGTATCAGCTTCTCGCTTCTCTTGATGCGCTCAGCGCTGAGAACCTTGCCCACCCTGATGTCCAGCTGCTTAAAAGTGTCGAACTTGACTGTGCTCATCGCCTAGAGCAGGGCTTCCAAGCTTAACTTTTTATCGCAGAGCCCTGTGAAAGAGGGGGGCCTCCTTGGAGAAGGCAGGCGAGATCGACAAGAAGCTGATATTCACGGAGGCAGACCTCATACTCCTGGCTCTCTACGACGGGGAGATGATGATCAGCAAGCTGAAGGAAGCCACGGGGCTCTCGACAACATCGATATACAACAACGTGAGGCGGCTGCTGGGCGCAGGGCTCGTCGAGGAGAGTAGGAGGGGGAGCCCTGCGAACCGCTTCCTCAAGTTGACGGAGAAGGGGGCCCGTATCGCGGCTCTACTCAGGAAGCTGGAGGAAGAGCTCTCTCCCAAGGTCCGTGTGCTCACGCCTGAGTAGACTGGTTACCGGGCTGTGGTGCCTGGGCTGCCGATGCCCCTCCGCCTAGCAGGCTGCCCCAGACCTTGTCGTAGTCGCGCCTGAGCCTCTCGCGGGACACGTGGGCGTACACCTGGGTTGTGCTCAGGCTGGAGTGGCCTAGCAGCTCCTGAATCTCCCTGATATCCAGCCCCATTGCTAAGCTGTGCGTGGCGAAGGAGTGCCTGAGCACGTGGGGGGTCACCTTCTTCTTCAGCCCCGCGCTCACAGCTGCTCTCTTCACGATCCTCTCAACAGTCGTGTAGTGTATGTGCCCCTCAGCCGAGGGAAAGAGATACTCGGAGTCCCCGGGTAACCTTTCCATGTACTCCTTGAGCAGCGGCACCAGAGCTTCCGGGAAGTAGACCACCCTCTCCTTACCCCCTTTACCCTTAACTCTAATGGACCTCTTCTCGAGGTCTACGTCGTCTTTCCTCAGCGAGACGAGCTCGCTCACACGAAGCCCCGTCGTGAATAGCAGCAGGATTATCACGCGGTCCCTCAAGGAGGAGCACGCTTCCACCATCCTAGCGACCTCTCCAGGCTCCAGGTAGCGTGGGAGCCTGCGCTCCCTGCGGGGTAGCTCGAAGCCAGATATCCTGTCGCCAAGCCCGATGAACTCCAGGAAGCGCTTTACGGCGACCGCGGCGGTGTATATGCTGCTTGGCTCCCACCCCCTCCTCTTCAGCTCGGCGAGGAACAGATCGACGTCAAGCAGCGTCACATCGGAGAGGTGCTTCTCGCCGAGAAAGCTCAGGAA
>JAJHRT010000116.1 GCA_020833575.1 Thermofilum sp.
AAGCTAAAAGTTATCCCGTCGGAGAGAGGTAAAATCGTGAAGAGGGTCGCCGAGGATGAGGAGCGAAGAGCTACTGATCACTCTGGCCAGGAAGATCCACGGGGAGGATGCAGCGCGCATACTGAGGGTGCTCATGGACAAAGCTGAGCTCTCGGATGAGGAGCTCGCATATGAGCTAGGCATGGACGTAGCTCGAGTTCGAAAGCTCCTCAACGAGCTGTTTGAAAGCAGGTTTGTCAGGTATCGTAGGGCGAGGGACGAGAACGTAGGCTGGTACCGCTACTACTGGAGAATTACTGACGAGCCGCCCGAAAGGATAGTAGAGGACAGGAAAAGGCTCGTGGCCCAGCTTCTGGAGAAGCTGTTCTTGGAGGAGACGCGGGACGAGTACTACGTGTGCCCTGCGTGTGGCAGCAAGTACACCTCGGCTGAAGCCGATGAGCTAGGGTATGTTTGCGCGAAGTGCGGAGAGGTGCTTGAGCCGTACGATAACACAGCCCGCGTCGAGAAGCTGAAGAAGACCCTGGAACAGCTGAGGAACACTAGCATGATGCGAGAAACTTCCTCCTAGCGATAGAACCCCGGGCGCTCGCAGGAATAGTGGAGACGCTGGAGGGGTGGCGAGCGCGAGCATTCTGCTGCGTAAGCATGGATCTCAGTGAGCCTTGCCCAAGAAGCTTCTCCTCTACGGCCATGTCGCAGCACGCGTCTGCGCAAAAAATAAACCCCTTGTAGTGCACTTACGGGTGCAAGCCCGCGGGCCCGTGGCGTAGCATGGAAGCGTGGTGGCCTGCGGTTACTGACTTAGTAGCGGAGAGCCACAGGTCCCGGGTTCAAGTCCCGGCGGGCCCGCCACGCCGCTGCGCAAGTTTTATAGGCGCTCTACATAGGCTTCAGGGGATCGCATGAGGAAGTCTAAGGAGAAAGGGCGCTCGGGGTCCACACGGCCCGCGGTAATCCAGAAACCGGACTGGGTGAAGATGAGCCCCGAGGAAGTAGAGGAGCTCGTGGTTAGCCTCTACCGCAGAGGCTATCCTCCCTCCCAAATAGGCGTCATACTCCGTGACCAGTACGGAATTCCCCTTGTGAAAGCGGTCACGGGTAAAAGCATCCTCCAAATACTGCGGGAGAGAGGCCTGGCGCCGGAGATCCCGGAGGATCTGAGCAACCTCATACGCAAAGCTCTAAGGATACGGCGCCACCTTGAGGAGCACCCGAAGGACTATCACAGCAGGAGGGGTCTTCAGCTTGTGGAGAGCAAGATTCACAGGCTCGTCAAGTACTACAAGAGAGAAGGTGTCCTGCCCCCCGATTGGAAGTACGAGCCAGAGAAGATTGTTCTTAGGTAGGTGGCGCTGTGTCCTACTTTGAAAAGCTGAAACCCCTTCTGAGGAAAGGTGCTGCTTTCCTCGGAGAAATCCCTCGGGAGGGGAGTGCCCCACTTATAGTAGCTCACTACGATGCCGACGGACTAGCTGCTGCGAGCATAATGGCCTACCTCTTCACCAGCTGGGGTATCGACTTCCACCTGACTTTCATCGAGCAACTCTACCCAGATGTTTTCTCCGAATTACCTCTGCGCGACTACTCCAGGGTGTTGTTCCTGGACCTCGGGAGCGGGTATAAGGAGCTCCTCGCAAACGCGCGTGTGCAGAGCGCCCTGGTGGTAGACCACCACCCCCCTCACCCTCAGCAGGATTTCTCAGGGATTGTGGAGGTGAACCCCTACTTAGCCGGAATTGATGCCTCAGCTTTTTCGTGTGCAGCATCTGTGGCCTTCGCTGTAGCCATGGAGGCTGACCCCTCAATGAAGCATCTAGCGCACATAGCCGTAGTAGGGGCGCTGGGCGACCGCATGGACAACGGAGATAAGTTCTCCCTCACGGGCCTGAACTCGGATGTGCTCGAGATAGCAAAGCAGGAAGGGATTGTGGAAGAAAGCATCGGGCTAAGGCTCTTCGGACCTAAAACCAGACCTATCGTAACCGCTCTAGCCGCAACGATGGACCCCTTCATCCCAGGTTTGAGTGGAAGCGAGACCGCTGCCTACAACTTCCTTCGGAGGATAGGGATTGAGCCCAAAGAGGGCAATGAGCTGAGGACGCTGGGCTCTCTTACCAAGGAGGAGGAGAAGCTCCTCGCTACGGAGCTTGTCAAGCACATGGTTCTGAGCGGCGTCTCTGTGCGTGAGGCGCAGAAGATCGTAGGCTACAATTACTACTTGGCGAAGGAGCCGCCCAATAGCATGCTGAAAGATCTGAGGGAGTACGCTTACCTGCTAAATGCGCTCGGGAGAATGGAGCAGTATTCAACTGCGGTAGCACTCAACATGGGCTACAAGGGGAAGCACCTCGCGCGTGCAGAGGAAACTCTTAAACACTATAGAAGGCTCCTAGCCAAGTATATATCCCTCGTTGAGAATGAGTGGCACAGCATAATCAAGGAGGGTACGGCAGGCGCTATCGCGTTCCTGGAGGGTCTCCCCCCGAAGCTGACGGGCTCGCTGTGCTCTGTGCTATCCAGCATTATGTCGGGAAGGCTAAGAGGCAAGAAGTTCCTGGGAGTGGCCGCAAGGTACGGAGAAGGAAAATGGAAAATCTCCTTCAGAAGGCTTTCGGACGATGTGAACCTGGGGGATCTTCTGAGAAGCCTTGCCTCAAAGGTTGGGGGGGTTGGCGGCGGTCACCCTGCGGCAGGAGGCCTTCTAGTTGATGAGAACGCTGTGGAAAAGCTTCTCATGGAGATATGACAGGGTGCTCCAAGGCCTCCAAAATTGAAGTGGAGGTGGGTCTCGTCGTAGAGAACGCGACGGCCGGTATCATGCTTGCAGCCCTTCTGGTAGACGATTTTAGCGGGCTTGGGGTTCAGGTGCGATCAACAGCAGAGGGAGGGAGGTTAACATATACACTGACCTTTAGCTGCGACAGCGTCTACAGGGCTAAGTCTATCGTCAACGAGCTCCTAAGGCTTATCAAAATGCTGCAGGAGACTCATACCTACCTTGGAGTCCACGGCTTACAACGTTCGCGCGCGTAAAGAATAAGCCTTTCAAGCGATACGACAATGGGGCCCGTGGCGCAGGTTGGAAGCGCGGTGACCGGTGGGGAGGCCGCAGGCCTCCGGATGGGGGAGAAAGCCACAGGTCCCGGGTTCAAGTCCCGGCGGGCCCGCCATCACGGATAATTACCTGACAAAAATTTCAAAAGATGCCAGTGATCGATGAAAACCTGCGGGCCGGTAGCTCAGCCAGGTAGTGGGGTGCACCGCCTAAAGCACCCGGCTCATAACCGGGGGGTCCCGGGTTCGAATCCCGGCCGGCCCACCA
>JAJHRT010000021.1 GCA_020833575.1 Thermofilum sp.
ACGGAGCCCCAGTGGTACGTCCTCGTGAGGGCTGCGAAGAAGGTGGAGCCTCCCTACACGTTGCAGCGGCTGGTGGAGGCCGTTGAGGAGGAGCCAGCTAGGGATTGGCGCGAATTCGAAGTCAAGCAGGCGTTGCTCAGGAGGTTAATGATCCTCAACGAGGGCGTTCTGGGCGCGGTTCTAAACGGTAGCGAGGATCCCAGCTTCCTGTTCGAGGACTACTCCTGCGTAGACCTTAGCGCTGTCCCGCCGAAGTACCGCTCGCTCCTAGCCCTAGTGCTGCTGAGACACTTGTACGACTACTTCTCTGCCCAGGGCGAGAGCGACGGGGTAAGGCATGTAACCGTGATCGAGGAGGCTTGGAGCGTGCTCTGGCCGCGCGCGTACTGGGAGGCCCCGTCCATAGGCGAGCGCCTCTTCCTCGAGCTCAGGAAGTTCGGCGAGCTGCTCATAGCAGTCTCTCAGAGGGTAGAGGACGTAAGTCCTCGCGTGGTGCGGAACTGCTCCGTGGTGCTTATGCACAGGCCCACGCGGCAGGATCTCGAAAAGGTTGGTTGCAGCGGTGACGAGGCTCTGCTGAGGAGGCTACGCCGGGGTATAGCCCTGGTAGTGGAGCCTGGCTGCCACGTAAGGGCGGTGAGGGTAAGGCGGGCGCGAGACGCCGCGCAAGCGGTGGCACAGCGGCGGAGCCCATGACACCCCGAACACCCCCGCAGCCCAACGCAGGGGGCACAGTGAAGGGCGCCCCAAACAGGGCGGCATGTGGGTGCGCGCGCAGAGTAGTCGAGAGGAGAAGACCGTAACCCCGCGAGAGGGCGGGGCGACGCGGTAGCGCAAAACGCTAATACTTCCATGTGCTCCGCCGGACTGATGGCAGCGGGGCGTGCTCCATCCCCAGTCCCTGTGCGCGAGAGAAGGCTGAGGATAAGGAGGAAGGAGGAGGTGGCAGAAGGTAAAGCATGGATGAATCCGCGTACGATGGCTGAGCTGGGTATCTCGAGCGAGATAGAAGTCGTCATAGCCGGCAAGAGGCATTTCTACTTCCAGGTTGTACCGAGGGAGGATGTACCGGCTAACGAGGTTTGGTGTAACAGCGATCAGCTTAAAACGCTAGGTGTAGCTGACAACACGATCGCCACAGTGAGGGCTAAAAGGGTGTAGGGTGTGGGCGTCTCAGTTGCTGATGCCAGGCTGGTGGCGCTGCTCAGGAAGGAGCTTCAGCAGGCACACGAGATACTGGTGGAGCTAAGAAGGGTTCTTCAGAGTCTTAATGACTCCGGCAGCAGGGGGGTAGGGCTCGAGCGGTTAAAGTATGTGAGAGAGCTCAAGATGGCTGCTGGGGAGCACCACGCGGAGTACCTAAGCTATCTCTCGAAAGTTGGGAGGAGCCTCGTCCACCGCGAAGAGTGGGTGCGCATAGGTCTGAGGGTCATGGACTTTCTCGATAAGCTGAGCGGCATGTCTTACAGGCTTGGCTTTCTCATAGAGAAGTCGTGGATCGTGCCGCAGAGCGTCCAGAAGCTCCTGGTGAGCATGTGCGAGGGAGTAGAGGCCATGACTTTAAAGCTTGACAGCGTCCTTCTTAGGCTTCAGACGTCCCCTCAGGAGGCACTAGAGGACCTGAGGGAGATCTCAAGGCTGGAGAACGCCATCGACGAGACCTACAGAACCGCCATGTTCGAGATACTCAGTGCCAACATCTCGAGCAACACAGCGCTCCTCCTTCTCAGCATCTCGGAGATGCTCGAGAACAGCTCTGACACGCTCTACGAGCTGACGAACAACCTCTACATAATCTTGCTGGACACGCTGTAGCGCACGCATGCGTGCTATGTACCGAAGAAGTCGAACAGCGTTGCCTGTCTACGTGTACTGGTGATGTGCTCCTCCCTTATCCCGAAGTACTCCAGTATTCTCAGTGCAGCAGGAACTATCTGGTGCTTCACGTAGTATTCAGCGTCTACCTCCTGAGGGGACCTGACTAGGACGTACGGCTTTGCCCTCTCAGACACCCTCCCACCCCCCTCCTTGGTGACGATGTAACCTATCTTCATCCCCTTGTAGATCCTGTAACCCATCTTCGCGAGAAGCTTCGCGGCTTGCACGTGAGGAGCATCCACCTCGTACTCGTCGAGCTCCTTGGCGAGAGTCTTCCATATTATCAGCTTCTCGAGTGGAATCCTCCCGGAGTACAGGTCTGCTATCGTGCTCCTCACGTACTCAGCGGCCTTCCAGGGATCCTCATCCCTCAGCACGATTTCAACAACCTTCTCCTGTATATCCTTCGAGATCTCAGCCCAATCCCCTCTCACTGCCTCCAGCCCCACTATGTCGACACGCCCATCCGCTAGGAGGCCGCAATACCTCTTCTTCGCCTCCGTGAAGAAGACCTTAGTGTATACCTTATCGACTTTGATCTCAAAGCCCAGGTTTTGCTCAACGTACTCGATCAGCTTCTGCACTCTATCCGGATCGTAGTAGACGAAGATGCTATCGGTGTCACCGTATATGACGTTCAGGCCTATCTGCTGCGCAAACTTTATCGTCTCCTTGATCAGCACGCGCCCCCACGCAGTTGTCGCCTCGGCAACCTCCCGCATGTACCACCGGGCGGGAGCCCAGCCGCTGTACCCGTAGACAGCGTTCGTGACAACTTTCACTGCCTTCTGCCTCTCTTCAAGGATGCGGTACTCCTCGCTATCGGGGGGTAGCTCCTTCATCTTCCTCACAATCTCGCGCCTAACCCGGAGGAGCTCTTCAAGGACTTTCCGGTAGAAGCCTGGTGGCTGCCTCCGGAACCTGTGCCCCACTTCGGGTGCTACGTAAACTTCTTCATCGGGAACCTCCTCGCCCGGTGGGACGTAAGTGTCCGGGGAGATGTTATACTTTATCATGATGTTGGGGTACATGGAGGAGAAGTCCAGGACAGCGACGTTCCTATGAATCCCCGGTTTCGGTGTGAGCACAATCGCGCCCTTGTAGGTCTCCTCCTTCCTCTCCCTAGAGTTAGGAACGAGCTCTCCATGCTTAAAGGCCTGGCGCATCAGAAACCACTCCACCCTGTTACCTACAGATGCCGCGAAGATCTGGTCGAGGGGCAGTCCCACGACCTCGGACAACTGTATGGCGAAGGGCAACACGGTCTCACCTATTAAGTAGGTGCTGCGGGCATCGTCCGCGGAGTACTGTGCCAGGGTTTTCCTAAGCTCGGGCTTATCCCAGTACTCATAGACCCTGGAGGCATCGAGAAGAACTCGCTCCGATCTCTTAACCAACCCTAAGTACTCAGCTACTGCATCTAGAGTCTTCAGTTTTACCCCCACAAGCTCGCTGGCGTAATCATAGAGGTCTATGTTCGCCCGCCCTACTACCGAGAAGTGGCCGTAAACGCTCTGAGCAGGCTCTCCAGAGTTCCTACCGAGCTTCAGCTTCAGCCCGTTCTCGTGGGCGCGCTTGAGCAAGTACGGGATGTCAAACCTGTTTGAGTTGTACCCAAGCACCACGTCGGGATCCACGGACCAGAAGTCCTCGAGGAACTCCTTGATCAGAGAAGCCTCTCCAGAGTCTGCGGTGAACGTCTCCACACCTTCCTTGGTCGCTCTCGAGATCATGATCACGGGATCCCTCTCAGGTAGAGGTTCACCGTAGCGGTTGTAGCACTCAATGTCGAATGCGTAGAGCCTTAAGGAGGGGGGTGGCCCTCCCACGTAAACTGGCCTCTCCACAGCCATGTAGACAGCGTCGACGTGCAGGTTAGCAGGCTTGGGAAGCTCCTTCACCTTAACGTAGTGCCACGCCGAGGGCCTGATGTCGTTGTCCACCATGTACCTCATGTAAAAGCGTATATCCGCCTCAAGAACCTCGCCGACGCCCCTCACCTTCGCTGCCGCCTCCCGCGCCTCAGGCACGCTTCTCGGGTTCCTCAGAACTACTTTAATGGAGTTGACAGGCTTGCCGTAGTACTTCTTCTGAACCGGTTCGAGGCTCAGCAGCCCGTAAGCGGCCAGCGCGGAGGACAACCCTCTCATTACGCTCTCCAAATCCCCCGAGGGGACTACGTAGAAGTATGGGCGGAAAGACCTGTCCACCACAAGTACCCTGCGGCCTGACTTGTCAACGCCCCAGAGCTGCACCTCCGGCAAGCCATCTATGATGTCATAGCTAGCGTCAAGCAGCCAAAACTCTAGCTCCTCCATGCTAGCTGCTAAGGTAAAAGGAGCCTCGCAGTGATAAAAAGAATGCGCTGTGCGAGCTAGAGCTGCAGGGGCCAGGTGAAGCTCTTCTCCAGGCTGCCGCTCCTCGTTATCACGACCATGTCTATGCCGTCACCGCTTACAGCGTCCCTTTTCATAGCCGCCTCCAGAGACTTCAAAGCGAGCTTCTCAGCTTCGTCAATGCTTAAATCGCTCCTGTACTCCGCCTCCAGTATGCTTATCGCTAGCTGCGCTCCTGTGCCGGCGGCGATGTAATTCTCCTCCAAAATGGCGCCGATTGGGTCTAGGGAGTAGAGATGGGGCCCTGTCTCATCGACACCGCCCACAAGTACCTCCGCGTAGTACGGGAACAGCCTTCTCTCGTACAAGATGTACGAGAGAACCTTAGCAGCAGCCCAGACAGAGGGCGCATGCTCAGCGTCCAGCTCGTAGAGGCGCATCTCCGCCTCGAGTATTCGCGCGAGCGTCTGCATATCGGCGATCAGCCCAGCGCTTGCGATACCTATGCGGTCGAGGACCCTGTATACCTTCTTACCAGACTTACTCATGAGGTAGTAGCCGTACGCCACGCGCTTCTCTGCGGCGAGTACAACCCCCTCACCCACCTTTACTCCCACGGTCGTCCCGGGTAAAGCTTCCATCTGCTTGCACCGGTGCTGAAGGAGGGAAAGTACTATTAAAAGCTTGGGTGCCTCTTGTGCGGAGATGAGCTTCCGCGGGCTAAGCGTACCCCCAAGCTCGGACGAGCTCTTCGAGCGCGCCGTGAGAGCGTGTAGGGAGGCTTCTCAGGCTGGCGGCAGGAGTAGCCTGGAGAGGGCCAGGAAGAGGTATGTGAGGTGCGTGAAGGCCTCCTCCTCGCTTGTTGTCTCCACGCTAAGGGAGATCTACAGGAAAAGCCCCTATGTGGATAGACTGCACCCCTTCTACCGCGAGCTGTGCTCAATAGCCTTCGATGTGGACGCCTACAGGGTGTGTCTCTCCAGGGTGCGGTCCGTGGAGAGAATAGTGAGGAGGATAGCCTTAGAGTGCACTCGCAGCATAAGCGCGGCAACTGTGGCGAAGGAGGCGGCAAAGGCCCGGAGAAGCTTCTTCGGGAGGCTGGGCTCACTGCTCGAATCCCTTGATGACTGCCTGAGGCTTCTTCGGGAGGCAGCTCTACGCATGAGAGAGTTTCCCGAGGTGAACACCGATGTCCCCTCGGTAATAATAGCGGGTGCTCCAAACGTCGGGAAATCCTCTCTGCTGCGTGCTCTCACGAGGGCCAAGCCGGAGGTGAAGCCCTACCCCTTCACCACTAAGTCCATAATACTAGGGATGCTCGATCTCGAAGGCATCAACGTGCAGCTGGTAGACACTCCTGGCCTCCTTGATACACCGCTCGAAGAGAAGAGCAAGATCGAGAGGCAGGCTATACTTGCTCTACGCCACTTGGGCGACGCAGTCATCCTCGTAGTGGACCCTACAGAGACATGCGGCTTCCCGCTGGACTTTCAGAGAAAGGTGTACATGCAAGTAGTGGATCTCGTGAGGGGTTCCCCAGTTCTCCTCGTGGCTAACAAGCTAGATATAGCCAATGAGGAGCACCTCAGAGCGTTCGAGAAAGTCTTCGAGAACCCCGACTACCTGGCAGTTTCTGCAGAGAAGAAGATAAACCTAGATAAGCTCGTCGAGAGGCTGCATTTCCACCTGAAAAGCTCGGCCAAGTGGGGGCACCTGTTCCAGCATAGCACCTAGAAGGCCTTCATAGGGGTCACAGCGCCGCAGGCTAAACACCTTAGCAAGAAAACGCCCCTGCGCTCTTTCTCAAGCCTCGTGTCAGGGCTTCCGCACACCGGGCATATCACGTACTCCCTCACGAACCTCTCTAGCAGCTTGTTGAGAAGCTGCCCCTTGACCTCACCCTGTATCACCGCCACATGACCATCCGTGGTGCCGGGAAGCGCCACCTCCTTGAGCAGATACCTCAGCAGCAGCTCCGGGCTCCTCCCCAGGATGTCACTCACCTGGCCGAAGTTGGTTATGAATGTTTTCTTCCCAGCTATGTTCACCTCGAATTTGGGCATCACGAACCTTTCACCACTGCCCACTCTTCTCTCTGGAAGTAGTTTGAACGCTCTCTCCAGCAGCTCTTCATAACTCGGGAATTCCTCGCCTTCCACACTCTCCTTACTGACCGGAGGTATATGAGCACTTTCGTGGCAGCAGCCTTGCTTAAAAGAGCTGGAGCCCCGGCCGGGATTCGAACCCGGGCCCTTCGGCTCTCCCAGTAGCCCCTACGAGGCCGACGCTCTACCCGCTGAGCTACCGGGGCTCACCCTCTAACAGACGCACCATGATATTTGCTTTTCCTCCCCCCTCTCTCCTCTCATGACGAAAAGCGGAAAAGGCCCCTCTGGAGCAACTTCACTCGTCTGAAGGCTTGATGAGTGACCTGCCGCCTGAGCCGTGATGAGACTGCGAAAGAGAGAAATACCCCATGCGCACTCAGCCACCCTGCAGAGGGCCCGTCGTCTAGTGGCAGGATGCCGCCCTCACAAGGTGAAAGACCTAAGAGCGGCGGTGGTCCCGGGTTCGAGTCCCGGCGGGCCCACCACTTCTTTTGCATGCCAGCAGAAGCGACGGACAGCGTTTATTTAACCCCACATCCTTGCTCACACGGGGGTGGGCCGGTGGGCGGGTGACGGCTTACCCCGGCGACGGGGTAAGCTGTGGAACCCTCCCCACGGCTCAGCGGCCCCGCGGCGGCGCAAGCCGCTCGGTTAAGAGCCGAGGGTAAAAAGCCCCGGGCGCGCATGGGTATGACCCTTCGAAGAGAAGGCGACGACGTGCCCGGTTAGCGTGAAAGAAGAATCCCCGCGGGTGCAGGGTCAAGCAGCACCGATGAACGGCCGCGGCGAGGTGCGGGTGGACCCTCAGACAGATCCCGCCGAGAACAGAAGGGGGGGTACGGCCGGCCCACCCTCTCTACAGATATTCCTGCGAATGGCTCAATGCTTTTCTAGGGATTTAGCTAAAGTGTCGCACGTGTATACGTTCGTAGACCTGTTCGCAGGTGCGGGAGGGTTTTCCAGGGGCTTCAAGGAGGAAGGTTTCAAGCCGGTAGTAGCCGTGGAGAACATGCCTCCCGTCGCTGAGACCTACAGGGCGAACTTTCCAGAGGCGGTGGTGATAGAGGAGGACATTAAGAACGTGCACTCCCTCGATATTCTCAAGGTGTTGGAAGGGCGCCGACCCGACGTGGTTATAGGGGGGCCGCCCTGCGAGCCTTTTTCGAGGGCTAACCCCAGAAGGCGTAAGGACCCCATTGAAAGGCTGTACGACGACCCGGTGGGGTCGCTTGTGCTGCACTTCATCAGAATTGTCGGCGACCTGCAGCCGCGAGTGTTCGTGATGGAGAATGTTCCCGGGATCATGGACGACGGTCTCGACGCGGTTCTCAGGGAGGAGTTCTCCGAGGTGGGCTACGACAAGATTTACTTTAACATTCTCAGGGCAGAGGACTACGGAACCCCTTCACGTAGGGTGCGAGTGTTCATATCCAACATTCCTCTGTCCCCTGAGAAAGCGCCTAGGAAGCTTCGGGTCATCGACGCTATCGGGGATCTCCCAGAGCCCGACCCTATCTACAATATCCCGAACCACGAGCCAGTACCACTAAGCCCGAGGAAGCTGAAGAAGATCGCGAAGCTTAGGTGGGGGGAGGGGCTGGTAAGGTTCAAGGGCTACGGGGGCAGGGTGCTGGTGAACGTGGTCAGGCTGCATCCTTATAGGCCTGCCCCAACAGTCATGGGTTCCTCCCGCTTTGTACACCCCTTCCAGGATAGGCTCCTAACGGTGCGCGAGCACGCGAGGCTCATGGGCTTCCCAGACGACCACATATTCCTGGGAGGCAGGGATGTTCAGTTCGATGAAGTGGGGGAGGCGGTCCCCGTACCTCTTGCCAGAGCCATAGCGAGAGTCGTTCGAAGGTACCTCGAGGAGTCGGCCTAGTACCCTGTGTCGGGCTGCGCGTAAGTTTTTAATCACAGCAACCGCCATGGGCTATACCGAGGTGCTAGGCGTGGAAGACCTCCTCTCAGGAGCTGCGGGGAAGTCCGAGGAGCAGATGCTCAACGCTGTGGATCTGCTTTCCAGCTCCATAGGTAAAAGCGTCCTGGTCAAGCTTAAGGGCGGTCGAGAGCTGAGGGGGACGCTGAGGGGGTACGACTACCACTTGAACCTGGTCCTCGAGAACGCTGAGGAGACTAGAGGGACTAGGACCAGGCAGCTGGGCACGATCGTCGTCAGAGGGGATAACATCGTCCTGATAAGCCCCGCACCTGAGTAGCGGTGAGGGGTCATGGTAAAGGGCACTACGTCCTTTGGCAAGCGCGGGCGCGGGATAACGCATATACGCTGCAGGAGGTGCGGCAGGCATAGTTTCAACGTGAGAAAGGGGTACTGTGCCCACTGTGGGTTTGGGCGCTCCAAGAGACTGAGAAAGTATAGCTGGCAAAACAAGAAGGTTGCGACGCGCTTGAGACTACCGGGGAAGTAGGTTCCTGACTACGTAGAGCGCGATTACAGCGAGTGCCGTTGGTCCTACATCGTTCTCAACTCCGCTGATGTAAGCGCGCTCTCCTGCCTCCATCTCGCGCGCTGAGAGTCCGGGCTCCGCACCGCCAAACACCAGAAGAATCTTTTGCTCTACGCCCTTCCCGGCTATGCTCTTAATAACTTCTTCGAGTGGTTTGTCAGCGAACTTCCTCGGCACGACGAACACGATGGTTCCTGCGCCAAGCAGCTCTGCGGCTGACTCCACGCTAGGCAGCACAACCAGGGTTTTACCCTCTTTAAGCGCTATTCTCTGGGCTTCTGGAACTCCGGACTGCGCCGCGGCACCAGTTGGTTTTGACACCACGAAGATGTCGTACCCTAGGCTGTAAGCAGCTCTAGCTACCTCTACTACCCTCTGAGGGCTTGAGACATTGTGCAGCAGAGGTATCACTTTAACCCCCATGTCTCCTCAGAGCTTTCCCCGGGGCAAGGGGTAAAATGCTTTGAGCCCTTCTGGGTAAGAGTCGCACCGCGGAGCGTGACAGTTATGTACTGCGGTATATTCAACCGCTAACGTGGCTTCGGTTACTCTCAAGGCTAGGGTGACGAACATCTCCCTGATGGACTCACCCACAGGAGAGAAGCTTGTGAGAATAGACATGAGCGAGGAGCGGGAAGTCCCAGGCCCCATTATCATGCACGAGAGCGGTGAGCTCGGGCGCGAGCTGGTGCCCATCCTGAGCCAGATGCTCCGGATGCTACCCGGCCTAGGTCAGGGGGCTGTGCGGCTGCTCAGGGTGTCGCTGGTGCTTACGGAGGATGAGTGGGAGAAGCTCCCAGCAAAACCGAGCATAGGGGATTTCTTCGAGGTAGAAGTTCAGGTAGGGCGAGTTTCTGTAAGACGCGAGGAGAGCTAGGGATGCAGTCTAAGGTACTTTAGAGGTATCTCTTGGTACCTCCCCCCAGGCGTCCAGCGAACAATAACTATCGGGAGAACCCCCTCCTTGAGCTCTTTCTCGGCTATCTCCACGGGGCTCATGTTACCCTCGACCTTGACCAGTACAGGGGCTCCCAGAGCGATCTGAAGAGCCCTGATACCTATTATTCTCGCCTTCTCGAAGCGCGTTAGCCATGGAGGACCTATCTTCACCTCGAATTCTCCCTCACTTTTTCCTCCAGCTAGCGACATAGAACGGGCTTCCTCCATAGGCACGTATATAAAAATTTTTACCTGAGAAGCGGAGGACGTCTCCTGCACCACATATTCAAGTCTAAGAAGGAAGGAACAGAATTACCCAAACGCAGAAGAAAGAAGAAAGAAAATCTTTTATTAATCAAACTCCGAGGAGCTCTTCTCCTCCTCTTTCTCCTTGCCCTTCTCTTTCTCCTTCGACTTAGGCGGCTGCGCCGCGATGATGTCGTCGATCCTCAGTATCATTATCGCGGCCTCGGTGGCGGACTTAAGCACCTGCTTCTTGACGAGTGCTGGCTCGAGCACGTTGGCTTTCCACATGTCCTCGACCTTACCAGTGTAAGCATTGATTCCAGCCCACTTCTCGCCTTTAGCATGCAGCCTCTTGAGCTCTGTTAGCACGTCGATAGGCTCGGCACCGGAGTTCTGGGCAAGTATCGAGACCAGGCCCTCGAGGGCGTCAGCGTACCTCAGCACGGCTAGCTGCTCCTTGCTCGGCAGAGTCCTGGCGAAGTCCCTCAGACGCATGGCAACCTCGATCTCGACCGCTCCACCGCCCGCCACCACGGCAGGCTCTCTGATGACATTCCTTACAACGCTGAGCGCATCGTGAATCGCGCGCTCAGCCTCATCCACTATGTGGTCAGCTCCTCCTCTGATGAGTATGGTGACGCTCTTGGGGTTGGGGCATCCCTCGACGAAGACCATCTTCTCGTCGGCAACCTTCCTCTCCTCCAC
>JAJHRT010000022.1 GCA_020833575.1 Thermofilum sp.
ACGTTCGGCGTCCCAGCCTCGAACCTGTGCGGGGGCGCCAGCCACTCCGCGGTGCACGAGGTCTCGGAGCAGTCCACCAGCGAGATAGCCCCGCCTCCGGGGAAGGGGGGCTCCAGCCGCTCGGCGAGCTCTCTCCTTATGAACAGGCCGCCGATCCCCATGGGCCCCAGCATCTTGTGGCCTGAGAACGCGAGGAAGTCCGCCTCGATCCTCCTGACGTCGACGGGCAGGTGCGGCACGCTCTGAGCCCCGTCCACCAGGCAGAGGGCCCCGTGCTCGTGGGCCACGCGGCAGACCTCCTCGACCGGGTTCACCACGCCGGTCACGTTGCTGACGTGCGTGAAGGCGACAACCCTCGCTTTATCGGTGACCTTCCTCTCCAGGTCGTCGAGCAGCAGCCTCCCCTCGTCGTCCACCTCCACGACTTTGAGGCTCGCCCCGGCGAGCCGGGCGACCTGCTGCCATGGGAGAAGGTTGCTGTGGTGCTCCATCCGCGTGACCACGATCTCGGAGCCCCTTGGTAGCAGGCCGCTGGCGAGGAGCGAGTAGGCGGCCAGGTTTATCGACTCCGTAGCGTTCTTTGTGAACACGAGCTCCTCGGGCAGCGCGCCGATGAAGGCTGAGACAATCTTCCTGGCCTCTTCGTACGCCTCGGTAGCCGTGACCGCGAGCTCGTGGAGGCTGCGCCCGATATTCGCGTTCTGGCTCCTGTAGAAGTTCTCGACAGCCTCTATCACCTGACGGGGCTTCTGGCTCGTCGCCGCGTTGTCGAAGTATATGAGAGGCTTCCCGTGCACCTTCTTCCCCAGGATGGGGAAGTCACGCCTTATAGCCTCGACGTCGAGCATCCCCACCCACCTCAACCCACCTCGCAGGCGTAAATAGTTTCGCAGCGCCAGGCCCCGAAACCGATTTAGCGCGCGGAGGTGCTGTGAGAGATGTTTAAAAACCCGGTGCGCCACCATGGCTCCCGGTGGAGATGGAGCACCAATTTACCCGGTTTACCTGGTAGAGCGCCAGCGCCGCATAGCCCTGGAGGTAGTTAAGGGCGAGGTTGACGTCGACGAGCTCGCGAGCAGGCTCGGCGTGAAGCGGGAAGACCTCATGAGGGACCTCGAGGAGCTGCGGCACAAAGGGCTCATCGCCGTCGAACGGGTTGAGCAGCAGCGCCTCGTCCTCACAGAGGAGGGTGAGAGGTACGTCCTCGAAGGGACCCCGGAGAGGAGAGTCCTAGAGGCGCTGAAGAGGGCTGGCAGGCTCAGGCGTGGTGAGCTGGCTAGGGTGGCGGAGCAGCTGGGGCTGCGCCTGAGCGCGGAGGAGGCTGAGATAGGCCTGGCGCAGCTGGCGGCCGCGGGGGCCCTCAGGTTCGAGGACGACTACGTCGAGCTCTCGAACCCCGAGGCTGCTGAGAGCAGGGTGAGAGCGGTGGAGGAGGCTCTGAGGGGCATTGCGCAGGGCCTTGGGGCGCCCGAAGCGGTGGTGCCGATCCTGAAGCGGAGGAGGCTCGTCGAGGCGAGGCGGCGCGCCAGCATGAGGGTGAGGCCGACGGACCACCTCAGGCAGCTCGTTGAGCGCGGCCTGCTCGGGGAGGCCTGGGTGGTCACCGAGCTCACGCCCGAGCTGATAGCGAGCGGCGAGTGGCGGAACGTGGTCTTCAAGCCCTTCGACCTCTCGGCCGAGCCGCCCACGCCCACTTTCGGCAGGAGACACCCGTACCTCGAGTTCCTCGACTACGTGAGGGAGATCCTCGTCTCGATGGGCTTCGAGGAGATGAAGGGGCCGCACGTTGAGCTCGAGCTGTGGAACTTCGACGCCCTCTTTCAGGCTCAGGACCACCCTGCGCGCGAGATACACGACACGTACTTCGTGAAGGGCGGGCTGCTGGGCCGCTTCGGGGACGCTGAGCTGATGCGGAGGATAGCGAGGGTGCACGAGGACGGCTGGGACACGGGCTCCAGGGGCTGGGGCTACAAGTGGGACCCGGTGCGCGCGCTTAGGCTCATACTCAGGACCCAGACCACAGCTGTCTCGGCTAGGACGCTCTACGCGAGGGGCGAGGGCGAGTACATGTGCTTCTCCCTCGACAGGGTCTTCAGGCCCGAGAACCTCGACGCGAAGCACAGCATGGAGTTCTACCAGCTGGAGGGGATAATCGTGGGCAGGAACGTGACCTTCAGGCACCTCCTTGGCTTCTTCCACGAGATGGCGAGGAGGCTTAACCTCGGCGAGGTCAAGGTGAAGCCCGCCTACTTCCCCTTCACGGAGCCGAGCGTCGAGGGCTTCATAAAGCACCCGAAGCTCGGCTGGATCGAGGTCTTCCCCGGCGGCATGTTCCGCCCCGAGATGCTGCGCGCCCTGGGCCTCAGGGATGTCAACGTGGCGGCGTGGGGCATAGGCATCGACAGGATAGCGATGACCGTGCTGGGCGTCGACGACATCAGGCTCCTCTTCGCCAGGGACCTCGCCTTCCTGAGGAGCGTGCCCAGGCCCATCCCCGAGAGCATGGTGGGGTGAAATGCCGGTAGTAGAGGTGCTCCTCTGGGACCTGGAGCGCCTGGTCGGCGTCGACCTGAGCGTCAGCGAGCTGGAGGTGCTCCTGCCGAAGCTCAAGTGCGAGGTCGAGTCCGTGGAGGGGGAGCGTGTCACCTACGAGGCCACCCATGACCGCCCGGACCTGTACTCAGCGGAGCTCCTCTCCGTGGCTCTCAAGGGCCTGCTGGGCGTCGAGAGGGGGCTGCCGAGGTTCAAGGTCGGGGAGCCGGCCGGCGAGGCCCGGGTCGAGGGCCCGGGCTACAGGCCCTATGCCTTCTTCGCGGTCGTCGAGGGTGTGAGGCTGGACGACGAGGCGATAAGGCAGCTCGTGCAGCTGCAGGAGAAGGTGCACGCCACCTTCGGCCGGGACAGGAGGAAGGTCTCGATAGGCTTCTACGACCTCGAGGGCGTGGAGTTCCCGATAAGCTACGTGGCCGCGGACCCCAGGTCCGTGAAGTTCAAGCCCCTCGGCTTCACCATAGAGATGACGCCTGAGGAGGTTCTGAGGAACCACCCCAAGGGCGTGGCGTACAGGCACCTGGTGGAGGGCCGCGGCGTTGTGCCGCTGATCGTGGACGCTCAGGGCAGGGTGGTCAGCTTCCCACCCATAACCAACAGCGAGGAGTACAGGGTGACCGAGGACACGACGAGCGTCCTCATCGATGTGACTTCGACGGAGCCCGAGGCCGGCCGCAGAGTGCTCTCCCTGGTTGCCTCCGCCTTCGCGGCTCGCGGGGGCACTGTGAGGCCTGTGAGGCTCGTGCACGCGCGTGGTTACGAGGTCTCGCCGAGGCTGGAGCCGGACTCCGTGCTCTACGAGCTCAGCCTGACCGAGAGGCTGCTCGGCCTGCGCTTGAGCGGGGAGGAGGTGCGCGAGCTCCTGCTCTCCATGAGGATGGAGGCGGAGCCTGCGCGCGAGGGGGTGCTCGAGGTGAGGTACCCGTACTACAGGCCGGATATCCTGCACCCTGTCGACATAGCGGAGGAGATCGCCATGGCCTACGGCTACGAGCGGATCGAGCCCGAGGTCCTGCCGCCGAAGCACCCCGGCAGGGAGCACCCCCTGGAGGTGTTCTCCAGGGAGGCGCGGAGCATCATGGCGGAGATGGGCTTCACCGAGGTGAACAACTACATGATGACCAGCAAGAGGGTGATGTTCGAGTTGATGCGCCTCCCCGAGCAGCCGATAATCGAGGTCGAGAACCCCAGGCATGAGGCCTACCACGCGCTGAGAACCTGGATCACCCCCCAGCTGCTGCAAGTCCTGGCCAGTAGCAAGCATGCCGGCTACCCGCAGAGGATATTCGAGGTGGGTGACGTCGTGATACCAGACGAGGCCGCGGAGACGAGGAGCAGGGAGGAGAGGCGCCTAGCCTTCGCCATAGCCGGGAAAGGGGTCACGCTCACGGACGGTCTCGCCGTGCTGAAGGCTTTCGCCTCCCAGCTCTCCCTCAGCGTGTCCCTGCAGCCGCTGGAGCACCCGAGCTTCATACCCGGCAGAGCGGCCAGGGTCCTCCTCTGCGGCGAGGAGGCCGGCTTTGTGGGCGAGGTTCACCCCCAGGTCCTTGTGAACTTCGAGCTCCAAGTGCCCGTGGTCGCCGGCGAGCTGAACCTCGACGTCGCGAGGAGGTGCTACCTCCTGTGGAGAAGGGGTTCCTCGTAGACCTCTGGGGCACACTCTTCTACCCGGCTGTGGATATGGAGACCTACCACAGGAGCAGGAGCCAGCACCTTGCCAGGGTTCTGGGCGAGAATGGTATCAGCGTGCCCGAGGAGGCTGTCCGCAAGGCCTACTTGGAGGCCAGGAGGGTTGCCGACGACCTGAGGAGGTGGACAATGAGGGAGGTTGACGTCGCGGGGGAGGTGGTTCTCTTGCTGCGCTTCCTCGGCGTGGAGCCGGAGAGGAGGCTTGTGGACGAGCTTGCGGAGGCCTACATGACCCCATACACCAGCCTGCTCAGGGCTGCTGAGGGGGCTGCGGAGCTCCTCGAGGGGGCTAGGAGCGAGGGCTACGTGGTTGTGCTGGCCTCGAACACCATGAGCGGTCGGCACACTGTGGAGCTGCTGAGGAGGAGTGGGCTCCTCGGCTACTTCGACTTCCTCGCCCTCTCGGACTCCATAGGGTACCGGAAGCCCCACCCGCGCTTCTTCTCGTACATAGTCACAGGCACAGGGATCTCCCCTAGCGAGAGCGTGTTCCTCGGCGACGAGGAGTTGGACGTAGCGGGGGCGAGGCAGTTCGGCATGCTCACAGTAGCGTACACGGGCTTCCACGAGTACACGGGCAGCGTGCAGCCCCACGCTTTCGCATCGAGGATGGAGGAGGTCCTCGGGCTCCTCCGCGGAGGACTAAAGACTTTTTAGCCGCTCAGCCAGGTATCTGGGACGTGCCCGGCGACCCGGAGGTTGTCGTGAGCGTTACGCCGGAGATAGCACTCGACATTGGCCACACGTACGCTGGAGGTCTCGGAGTGCTTGAGGGGGATAAGTTCTACGCAGCGGCACGCCTGGGCCTGAAGTACTACGCGATCACGCTTCTGTACACAGGGGGCTACGTTGACTACGAGTACGACGAGGCGAGAGGTTTCACCGCGAAGCCGCAGGACCAGAGCGACTTACTACGCGAGCTCTCGAAGAGCGGGGAGCTTGAGGTGGAGCTGCAGGGCTCCAAGGTGAGGGTCTCAGCGTGGGAGTACCGGAGGGGCTCGGCGACGGCAGTGTTCCTGAAGCCGGAGGACCCGCGCTTCGCGCACCTGGCGGAGAGGCTCTACATCGAGAGCGACCAGAGGGAGCGCTTCCTCAAGTATACCCTGCTCGCCAAGGGGGCTTCCGAGTACGTGAAGCGCTTCATAGGGCTGGAGAACGTCCAGTACATCGACCTGCAGGAGGCCTACACGGCGATGATACCCCTCGCCCTCAGGATCCCCGGCCGATACAGGCTCATCGTCCACACCCCAGGGCCCTGGGGGCACCCCTCCTTCCCTAACGCGTTCTTCCGGGAGGAGTACGGCTACTACTTCATTGAGGACCCGGTGGTGCTCACCAGCGTGGGCGCGGCGCTCGCCTGGGAGGTGATCCTCGTCTCGGCCAAGCACTACGACGTGATGAAGAAGGTCGTCCCGCACTTCATCTACAAGGCGCGCTTCATCACCAACGGGATTGAGCTGGACAGGTGGATGCACCCCGACCTGCGCAAGAGCCTCGAGCGTGGCGAGCTCACCCTGAGCTCTCTGAGCGCAGTCAGGCAGAGGGTGAGGGCGGAGCTGCTCAAGCTGCTCAAGTCGCGCAAGCCGGGCCTTAGGGAGGACTCCATGATCGTGCTCTGGGCGCGCCGACTCACCAGGTACAAGAGGCCCTACTTCGCCGCCAGGCTCGTCGAGGAGGAGAGGGACGGCGGCGTGGTCTACGTCCTGGGCGGGAAGGCCCACCCACACGACAGCGAGGGACTGGCGTACATGAGGCAGTTCAAGGATCTCGAGAGGAAGTACCCCAACGTGGTTTACTTCCACGACTACGACGTGGTGCGGGCAAAGCTCCTGCTGCAGGGCTCCGACCTCCTCCTTTTCACCCCCTTCTCGGGCTGGGAGGCCTGCGGAACCAGCTTCATGAAGGCAGCAGTGAACGGTGTGCCCTCCCTGGCCTCCCGCGACGGCGGAGTCGTGGAGCTGGTAGTTGACAACGTTAACGGCTGGCTCTTCGGCGAGGACATCAGGGACCTCTCCTCCCTCAGCGGGGAGCGCGCGGCGAAGGTGGATGAGAGGGACTACGCTGAGCTCAAAGCCCGCTTTGAGAGAGTTAAAGGCCTTTACTTCGACGAGAGGGAGGAGTACCTCAGAGTCTCCCTCAACGCGATTCTGACCTTCGTCCCCAGGGTCGACATGACGAGAGTCCTCAAGGAGTACTACCCGGACCTCGTGAGGTGACACGCTCGCGCCGCTGCGCCTGGGCGCGTTAGGGGGTACCTTTTTAGCGTGGGACCACGCGGTCTGAGGCGATGATGCAGGGCTTCACGCACTGGCACCCGACGAGGGTTGTCTTCTCGAGAGGGGCGCTCAACGAGCTGGGCAGGGTCTCGGAGGGTCTCGGGAAGAGGGCGCTCATCGTCACAGGCCGCACCTTCGCCGTCAAGCACGGCTACCTGGACCTTATGCGCAAGCTGCTCGAGGAGAAGGGCGTCGAGGCATATAGCTTCCCCCAGGTGGAGCCCAACCCCACTCTTAGCACGGTGAAGAAGTGCGTTGAGGAGGCCGAGAGGGTCTCGGCGGACTTCTTCGTGGCGTTCGGCGGTGGCAGCGTCATCGACACGGCTAAGGCGGCTAACGTCGTGTACACGCTGGGAGGCTCTGTCGAGGACTACCTCTACCCCAGGACCGTCGAGGCCTCTCTCAGGCCGCTGATCGCCATCCCGACGACGCACGGCACGGGGAGCGAGGTCACCAAGTACTCGGTCCTCGTGGACGAGAGAACGAAGATGAAGGTCACGGTCTCGGGGGGCGCGCTGTACCCCACCGTGGCGCTCATGGACCCCCAGGTGCTCGTGCACCTGCCCAGGGACCAGGCAGCGGCTACGGGGCTGGACGCGCTTAGCCACGCGGTCGAAGCTTTCTTCAGCAAGCGGGCGAACCCCTTCTCGGACATGCTGGCGCTCGAAGCCACTCGGATCATCCTGGAGAACCTTCCCTGCGCCGTTGAGGGGGTTCTAGACTGCCGGGAGTGGATGCTCTACGCGAGCATGCTGGCGGGCTACGCCATCAACTTTACCGGCACGAACGTGGGGCACGGGCTGGGATACCCGCTCACAACCAGGCTCAATCTCCCGCATGGGCTCGCGAATGCGATGATACTGCCAGGCGCCGCGCTGTACTACGAGGCGCTCGTCCCGGAGAGAGCCAGGAGGTTCTTGAGCAGCTTGGGGCTGAGCTACTACCCAGGCGGCCTTAGGGAGCTGCTCGAGCGGGTAAAGCTGGCTGTGAGAGCTCCTGCCCGCCTCCGCGACCTCGGCGTGCGCAAGGAGGAGCTCGGCGAGTACGTAGAGGATGCGCTCAGGTACCAGCGCAACCTGCAGAACGCCCCCTTCAGCGTCGAGAGGGAGCACGTAGTCAGGATCTTCGAGGAGGTTTACTAGCGCGAGAGGATGCTGGCCACAGCGCGAGCGAGCTCGTAGGGGATTTTATCCCTGTTGGCCAGCGTGAGCTCGAACACCCTCACATCCCCCCTTGAGAGGATCCTCCTCCCCACCTCGGTCTCCCCGGCTCTGACGTGTATCGTCGCGAGGACAGGCTTCGGCGAGTCCAGCGCGCTGAACACCGCGTCCACGAACTTCCTGCTGAGGAGCTCCATGGGCCCTATCTCGTCTATCACGACCACCTGGGCGTCCCTGAGAGCGCGGGAGATCGCCTCGACCCCGACTCGCTCCAGGTCGGCGAGATTCACGACGTACCTGCCTATCCTCGGCCCCGCCCCGCCGCCCACCGACGCCAGAGTGCCCACAGCCCCGCTCAGCACGTCCCTAACCTCGAAGCCCACCCTAACCCCTCCCTCCCTTTTCTCGAGAGTGATCATCCCACCGACCCTCACACCCCTGCTGATCAGGAGCTCGGAGGCCCTCTGCAGGCAAGTGGTCTTCCCTATGCCCGGCCGCCCTGTTACGAGGAAGTTCTTCTGAACCTGCCCTGCCAAGCGCACCCCCGAGAGATCTCTCCCGAGCGATAAATACCTTTCAGCCTTTTAGCTCCGCGCGCGGTGAAATTCCCCTCCCTCTTCTGGCGAAATTCTCCAAGGGGGGTGGGTTCACCCGCCGCGCGGAGAGCCAAGCCTCTTGGCCACCTCCTCGACTAGCTTCGCAACGCGGTGGTTCTTCACCTCTATTAGGGAGCTCAGCGTGATAGGGGTGATGGCGATTTTACCCTCCTCGAGGACTACGTGGACGTCGGTGCCCTTCTCGGCCTCGACGGGGAGCCCGTAGAGCCAGTAGTAAGGGCGTCCCTGAGGGTCCTTCCTCTTGACAACCGAGGGGGAGAACCTGTTCCTGGCGGGCGCGGCGATCACGACCTGGTCCGTGAGGACTGGTGGGAAGTTGACGTTGAGCACGTCGACGCCCTCCGGGAACCCGTGCGCGGCGACGGCCTGGAGCACTGCTTTGACCGCGTTGTAGACGAACCGCTTGTACTCCGGTTCCTCAAGCTCGCTGGGCTCGTCAACAGCGGCGCTGAAGGCAATGCCCGGTATCCCCTCTATCGCCGCTTGAAGTACTGCGCCCAGCGTTCCCGAGGTGAGCATCACCTGGATGCTCAGGTTGTCGCCGATGTTCACCCCTGAGAGCACCATATCGGGGCGGCCTGCGACCACGTTCATCGCGATGTATATGACATCGCTAGGCGTGCCGCTGACCAGGTAGAGCTGCTCGCCCTCGAGAGTCAGCTTGTTCACCCTGACGGGCTTGTGCAGCGTGAGGCCCAGCCCCGTCGCGGACTTCGGCGTCTCGGGGACGACTATGACGACCTCCCCTATGCTCTTTGCAGCGTCCGCAAGGATCCTGAGACCTGGGCTGAAGGGACCATCGTCGTTCGTCACCAGCAGCTTCATCGCGTAGCCTCCTGCAGGCACTCGCGCTAAAACCTTAGCGCGCCCCGCGCTTACCTGGGAGGCTGCCGAGCCGGAGCGACGGGGCTAGGGCTTCGCCAGGCCTCTGCGCGCGCGTAGCTCCTGGAGTATGGGTATGGCTCTCAGCTCGCTCTCGGGGAGTATCTCCCATATCACGCCCGGCGGCCTTCTCCTGTCTCTTTCACACCTTATTGTGCGGGTTGGTGTGAATACCCAGTCTATAGGCACGTCGTGCTCCGCCATGGGCACGCGCTCCACTACCTGCAGGTCGTGCACTGTGGTCACGATGGGTGTGCCCTCGTCGACCAGGCCCAGCTCCCTGAGTATCGCGTACTCCAGGTCCGAGTACCCGCCCCCCTTGCCCACCCTCCCCCCTTTAGGGTCCACGGCCACGCTGCCCGCGACCTTCAGGTCTATCGGGGGCACGTTGTCCCTCCTGAGCTCTCCGTAGAGGAACGCGCCCCTTATCGTCGCAGCGTAGCTGTACCGCTTGGCGTCGATGCGCTTGGGGTCCAGCACTATGAAGCCGCTGCGCAGCCTGGGCGAGGCCATCACGAGGAGCTTGCCGTGCCTTAGGACAGCCTCCCTGACTGGTTTCTGAGGCGAGTCGGGGTTGCAGAAGACGACCTCCGCCTCCTGGAAGATCCTCTCTCCGACCAGCCGCTGCGCAGCCTTCTCGGCACCGGCGAAGTTGGGTATCCTGCCCTCTATTGGGAAGGGGGGCCTCGCGACCCCCTTCTCGAGCAAAGCCCCCCATACTGCACGCCTTATCCTCTCCTTCTCCGCCCTCACGCCCTCCGAGGGGCCTGGGCTCAGCATAGCCTGGTCCTCAGCTCGAACGGCTTTCTCTCCGGGTCCAAGCCGCCGGCGACCAGGTGGAGAGCGCCACGCTCCTCCTCCAGGCTGATGCTGGCCACGTAGCAGCCCCTGAACCTCTGGAGCACCTCGTCCCAGTTCACGCTCCGGAGCCCTAGGAGCTTCAGGGAGGCGTTGTACGCGTCGGAGAGCAAGTCGAGGAGCTCCAGCACATTGGTCCCCCTCTTCCTGGCATCCCTTATTCGGACGAAGGCTGTGGCTACGTCCGCCAGGCCAATTAGGCTCTCGAGTATCTCGCCGTCGGAGAAGGGCAGCTTGCCGAAGGCCGAGGAGTAGTACCTCGCGGCGCTCCTCATGGCCTTGTACGCGTAGTTCACAGACCACAGGGGCCTTCCTGCAAGCAGGTTCTCCAGGGATAGCGCTATGCAAGCCAGGGTGTGCTTCCTGAGGTACTGCCTAGTTCGCTCGTTGATTGGAGGGTCCACCTTGAGCAGCTCGTCGAACTCCCTCTCGCTGTAGAGCACCCTGCCGCCCTTCAGGACCTCGTGCGCCAGGTACTCCCCCTCCTCTGCCAGCTTCCTGAAGCTCTCCAGGTCGAGCACGAGCGTGGAGACCTGGGGGCCCAGCACCTCGGAGATGAGCCCCCTCACGTCCACTGGTACCCTTTTCCTGACCAGGATGAGCACGTTCAGCTCGCT
>JAJHRT010000023.1 GCA_020833575.1 Thermofilum sp.
ACGGCGGTGTCTTCGTACTGAGACACGTATCCTCCCGAGGCTTCGACAAGCCGGGGGTAGTGGTAGACTCTACCGGCTTTCACAAGCCTTTCAAGCTCGCGGAGGGAGAAGCCCTCCCTGTGAAGCCAGCGCTCGGAGAAGGGCAGCCCCTTGTATCTCTTCCACAGCTCCTCCAGCAGCGCGTTCAAGCCCTCATCCTTGGGAATTCTCCTTACAGAGACCACACGGTAAATGTTGCTCGGTCCTCTCTCTACGACGATGCCCCTACCCGGTGTGGCGAAGGGCTCTACCGCATACACCTCGCCAGCGAGAACCTTCACTGCCGAGTACTCCAGTGCTGGAACATTCGGCAGGGATTTGCCGGCGTGCAGGTTGTACCTCTCGATCTTGTGCCCCGTCAGGTTTCTCACAGGGTTGTAGCCCAGCCCCCTGATGGCCACTTCTATGGCTCGAGCGACCTCGTTCACAGGGACTGTGTGCCGCAGTCTCTGCAACGCAGAGGCCAAAGCACTGCGGGAAGCCCTAACAAGGTTTTCCCAGCGTTTGTCAAAGGATATCGAGATGGCAGCATCGGCTATAAAGCCGTCCACGTGAACCCCCACGTCCACCTTGACCAGAGAACCTGGAGGGATGCGCGCCGGGTCCTCTACGCCCGGAGAGTAGTGGGCCGCGACATCGTTAACCGATATGTTGACGGGGAAGGCCGGCGCGGCGCCTTGCATCAGTATAAACCTCTCTATGGTTTCCGCAATCTCCAGGTATAGCTCGCCCTCGCGAACCACGTCCAGAGCCAGCTTCAACGCCTCATAAGCGACTCTACCGGCTTTCTCGAGCTCCTTAGGGACGCTCACAGGAATCGCTGATCATCCTCACGCATTTAAGTCGCTTATGCGCGGAGGAGTGAGCGTGGCTCTCGACTACGAGAGGGCCAAGAGAGCCCAGGTAGAGCTGTCAAAGCGCGTGAAAGAGGTCGACGAGATAGAGTACCCTATTCGCTATGCTGCAGGAGTGGATGTGGCGTTCAAAGGCGGCTTGGCCATCGGCTCGGCAGTCGTGGTGGAGTACCCCTCCCTCAGAGTGGTTGAGGAGAAGATAGCCGTAACGGAGGTGAGCATCCCATACGTCCCGACGTTCCTGGCTTTTAGAGAAGTGCCGCCGGCGCTTAGGGCTCTGAGGATGTTGAGCACAAATTACCAGGTGCTATTTGTGGACGGGAATGGGCGGCTCCACCCGCGTAAAGCGGGGTTTGCGTGCCATTTAGGGGTTATAGTGGATAAACCTACGATTGGTGTCGCTAAGAAGCTCCTGCTAGGAGAGCTCAAGTGGGTTAGCGAGGACGAGGCTGAAGTGGTGGTGGGTGGCGAGGTGCTGGGGTATGCCCTTAGGCTGTCGAGGAAGATAGTCTACGTAAGCGTGGGCCATAAAGTGACTTTGCAGACCGCGGTAAATCTCACAAAAGCCTTCACGAGGCGAGGAGCATCCCTTCCAGAGCCCCTCGCGCGCGCTCACACCCTGAGCGTGAGAGGGAGGGACAGCCTAGTGTGAGAGGAAAGCTCTAAGCACACGGCTCTTTATGATCGATGATGAGTAGCCTTCGAGCTTCTCGTTTAGAACGAGCACCTCCGCGTTTAGGTTAAGTTCTTCGAGGTGTCTCCTTACCTTCTCCTCAAGCCACCCCTGATCGTGACCCAGCAGCACTACGTCCGGCTTGACCTCCGCGAGGTATTTACCGAAGTCGGGGGGGTGTGTGCCGAGGAAAGCTCTGTAAACGGGCTTTAGACTCTGCACCAGCTGAAGCCTTTCCTGCTCAGTGAATACAGGGTACGCGCCTTTACTCTCCCTAACTGTCTCGTCGTTTGCCACAACAACGTGCACTAGACCCAGCGAGGAAGCCCTGGCTAAGAAGTACACGTGGCCTGGGTGCACTATGTCGAAGACGCCACCCACCAAGACCCTTCTAGGTCTCTCCTGCTGGCTGGGCCAGCTGAAGCTCACCATACCACCTATGCGGATCGCGTCCAGCAAACCCTCCGCGTAGGATATGCAGGCGAGCGCCGTGAGGCAATCTCCCCTCTGCAGGTACCACTCGGCGTCGAAGAGGTACCTAGAGGCGTAGTCCAAAACCATGGACACGAAGTTGTCCGACCCCGGCCTTTGCTGCTCTGTGATCCTCTGCAGAGCGGTCCTCACACTTCCAATGTATTTGAGAACCTTTTCCTCACACGCTCGTTCCACCTTACCATCACCTCAGGAGGAGCACCGTGCACATGCTGCAAGTATTCTATTTCTGTAGCGTGCAGCAATCCGGGAATAATCACCGAGAATGGAGGCTGGCCAAAATCCTCCTGCGCGGCTTCACCAAGCGTGCACACTTTTACCTCCTGGTCAGGCGCCGTAGCCCGGGCTACCACGATAGCGAGAGTATTCTCGTCCAGAACACCCTCGGAGAGCATGCTCTCCAGCCTTAAAAGCAGCTGAGCAGCGTAACCCGGATTCATGTAGCGTCCCTCCTCCGCTTTTATGTCTAAGAGCACAAGTGTGTGGAGGCCCCTGCTCATGTTACTCTTTATCGCGTAGTACGTGGAGAGGGGGTAGAACCCCTTCTCCTCGTCGGGAAAAACCAGGGTGGTTACTCTGCCGAAGCGGTATATGTGCAGCCCGGTCGCGCAGATTATCCCGTCGATAACCGAGGCTGAGGGTAGCACGAGAAAGGGCACGCCCCTCCTCTTGGCCTCCAGGACGATGGCTGCATGCGTAGTAGCTAGTAGCGGGTTACCGACCGTTAGAAGGACAACTAGCTTCTCGGCAGCTTCAGCTAGCAGCTCACGAGCTGAACGCTCTTCGAGGTCTTCCCGCTTGACCTCCTTAACCTCTCTACCGCAAAGCCTCTCTATGGTCTCTCTGTTTAGGAAGGGCGCTAAGCTCGTATATCCCTCAAAATAGATGACATCTGCTCTTCGAAGAAGTTCCAAGACTCCCAGCGGTATATCCCTGGTGCTGTATAGCCCCAGTCCTGCTAACACCAGCATCGCAGGCTACTTTTTCACGGGCAGCTTTAAGCCGAGCTTCTTGACCAGCTCTTTGTACCTGTTTCGCACAGTAACCTCGGTTACCTTCGCCGCTCTAGCTACCTCCTTCTGGGTCCTAATCTCACCGTTCTGCAGCGCTGCGATGTAGATAGCGGCGGCGGCTAGACCCGCGGGGTCTTTCCCAGCCGTCAGGCCCGCAGCTCTAGCTTGCTCTAGAATCTCGATTGCTCTCTTAATCGTTTGCCCAGATAGCCTGAGGTAGGAGCCTATCCTGGGAACGAAGTCTGCGGCGTTGGGCAGCGGCACCTTGATGGAGGCCTCGCGGAGAAGCAGCCTGTAGCACCTGGCCACGTCCTTTCTACCAGCCCTAGTGTACATAGCTATCTCGTCCAAGGTCCTGGGCAGCTTAAGCTCCCTGCAGGCCGCGTAGACTGCGGCGGCCATCACAGACTCTATAGATCTACCCCTGACCAGGTTGCTCTCCAGGGCCTTCTTGTAGATTTCGAGCGCTCTGTCAAGGACAGGCTTAGGCAGCCCGAGCTGAGCCCCTAACCTCTCAAGTTCTATAACTGCCTGAGCCAGATTTCTCTCAATGGAGCTCTGAGCCCTTGCGCGCACCTGCCACTTCCGCAGCCTCAGCATCTCCAGCTTCCTTCTGAGGCTTATCTCCCGTCCTGCGGCGTCGCGCCCACCCCAATCTATGTCCGTGACCAGGCTCTCTATACCGTACCGCGAGATAGGGGCCCCCACCCTACTTCTGCGCTCCCGCTCCTCTGGCGTGAAGGCACGCCACTCTGCCCCGAGGTCTATCTCTCTCTCACTCATCACGTAACCGCACTCGGCGCAGATGACCTCCCCTCTACTGGGGTCATAGACCAGCTTAGTACTACCGCACTGCGGGCACTTCAGCTCCGCAGCATCGTCTCGCGCCTGGTAATCGGGGGAATCCCTCCTGAGCATGCTCACCACCCCGAAACTTACTTAAACCCATCTCAAAAATCCGAGCACATTGTTTTTAAACTTTTCTTTTGAGGAAGACTTCTTTACCGTGCGCTTAAAGAAGCTTTCGCGACTGAGTAAACACGGACACCAAGAGCCTCTGCCCTCTTCCTCATCTTTCGGTCAGCTGTTATAACCACGCGCTGGCTGTTCTTAGCCAGGAGCAGAACTACGTCGTCTACAGGGGCGCGGAGATCACCCGCGTCGATAATCTCCAGGATAGAGCCGTGCACGGCTCTTTCCTTTTCGATAATCTCGAGCGCAGCACGTGCTGCTCTAGAGCGTGCCCCCCTCCCTCTCGCTATGATTTTTAGCTCTTCTACTACAGGGCCTGGTATGATAACCTTACACACATCTTCGGGCGCCGAGAGCGCTAATTCCAGAAGGCTAACTCTCCTCTCAACCGCGAATATTATAGCGCTAGTATCTAGCACGGCTTCAGTGCACGCATGCGCCGCCACACTACCCCGCACTATTGCAGAGGTACGGGTTTTTATGCGCGCGCCACGCCGTTACCCCGCCTTTTCGCGGGGTTATGGGTTTCTCTTCCTCTCGACCACTCCGCTGGGCGTGGGTAGGAAGCTGAGCACCCTGACCTGGCTCGGCGGGCTGGCTTTGACTCCCAGCGCTCCCAGCCCGCGCAGCAGGATGTTCAAGGCGGCGTTCACGTCCGCGTGCACTGCGTGGCCATGGGGAGCCGCGCGGCTCCCCACCACCAATCGACACCTGCGGCATGCCAGCTTCAACGAGCCGATACACAAGCTGCGCGTGTCATAAGCCATAAACTACGTGAGTGCCATACGACAAGGCCTTTTCGTTCGACCGGTGAGACTAGGTGTTCTAAGCATCCTTGGCTCCCCCCCGCTACGGAGCTTTTCTAATCTTTGATTTACAGCGCAGCGAGCCTATGCACTATTATGTAACAATGTATTTTTGCCTAACTCTAGGCAGAATCAAGGGGCTGCATGGGGAGGGGGTCGGGTGAGCGTAGACGCCGTGTAGTCATACTGGGTGCTGGTGGGAGGGATTTTCACAACTTTAATGTCCTTTTCAGGAGCAATCCCGAGTACGAGGTTGTAGCGTTCGCTGTCACGCAGATACCGAACATCGACAACAGGGTGTACCCCCCTGAGCTGGCGGGCCCCCTGTACCCCGAGGGCATACCCATTCTTTCAGCTCGAGACCTCGAGAGGATAATATCTGAGAAGGGGGTTGAGGAGGTTTACTTATCGTACAGCGACCTCACGTGCGAGGAGCTCGCTGAGGTTGCCAACAGGGTTGTTTTAGCGGGAGCCAATTTCGTGATACCCAGCCCCCTGAGAAGCATGCTGAAGGCCAGAAAGCCTGTGATAGCAGTAACCGCGTCTAGAACCGGAGCTGGGAAGAGCACCGTCTCAAGGTATGTTGCGAAAGTGCTTAGGGAGCTTGGAGTGAGCTACGTGGTGATTAGACATCCCATGCCCTATGGCGATCTCAAGAACTCCGTTGTTCAGCGTTTTGCATCCTATGAGGATCTGGAGCGGTACAACTGCACGATCGAGGAGAGGGAAGAGTACGAACCCCACATTGCCATGGGCAATATTGTGTACGCAGGGGTTGACTACGAGCTTGTGCTGAGAGAAGCTGAGAAGGAAGCGGATGTGATCATATGGGATGGAGGCAACAATGATGTACCATTTGTCAAGCCTGACTTGTACATAACGGTCGTAGACCCCACCAGGCCGCGCGACGTGGTTTCATCCTTCCCCGGAGCTGTGAACGTTGCACTCGCAGACATAATCGTAGTGAATAAGGTGAACATCGCGCGGGAAGACGATGTCAGGATTCTCGAAGCTACTCTGCGGAGACTTAACCCAAGGGCCAGGCTCGTAAGGGCGGCCTCCATACTAAGAGTGGACAGACCCGACCTTATTCGCGGCAAAAGGGTAGTTGTCGTGGAAGATGGGCCTTCCGTGACGCATGGCTCGCTTAGCCATGCGGCCGGTTACCAGGCAGCAGTAGAGTATGGCGCTGGAGACATAGTGGATCCTAGACCTTATGCGGTTGGGGATATCCGTGAGGCATACGAGAAATACCCCTGGATAGGGAAGGTTGTCCCGGCGCTTGGCTACGGTGCAAAGCAGATGAAGGATCTGGAAGAGACCCTGAACAGAGTGCCCGCGGATACCATAGTCATGGGAACCCCCTCCGACCTCTCCAGATTTCTCAAGCTTAACAAGCCTGTTGCTCGTGTATCCTTTGAGCTTCAAGAGATGACCAGCAATGAGCTTGCACGAGCGATAGCGGGGTTCGTGAAGGGCTTCAGAGAGGGCGAAAGGTAGGTGATTTTAACGGGGAGAAACGGTTTATAGCTCAGCATCTTGAGGATTCAGCGGGGGTAGACGGGGGTCCAGCCTTGAGTTCTGGAGAGAGTGGCAAGCTGCTCGTGCTGTGCGTGGATAGGGACAATGATGTTGGAGCAGTGCTGGGTGTAAAGACCCCTATTATAGGTGAAGAAGAGCTCCTAAAGGTAGCGATAGAGTACGCTCTCAGAAGGCCGGACGACTCGGATGCCAACGCGATCTTCGCCGCTATACAGACGTACCGGGAGCTTGTTTCCTCTGGGTACGCAGGCCGCTGCGAGGTAGCACTCCTCGCGGGTCTTGAAGGTGAAGGTGTGCAGGCTGACATGAAGATACTCGAGGAACTGGACTGGGTGATCAAGAAAGACGGCTACACAGGCGCTATATTAGTTTCAGACGGTCCGACGGACGAGGCTGTCGCTCCATTAATACAATCCAGGCTCCCGCTAATCTCAATTAGAAGAGTGATAGTACAGCAGTCACGGGGTGTTGAAGAAACATTTGTTTTATTAATGAACTATGCTAAGAAGTTAATTACCGAGGAGAAGTACAGAAAGTACTCAATGGGTTTGACAGGAGCATTTGTTGCGTCGTACAGCATTCTCATGGCTCTGCTCCCACAATTTGCCTGGACGCTTCTGTTAGTGGCTTTGGGAGCTTACATGGCTATCAAGGGCTACGGCATTGATAGAAAGGTGGGACAGATATACAGGAGCGGCCCCGTCAGGTTTTCATCCTTTGTAATATCATTGCTTCTCTTCTTCCTGGGCCTGCTTCAGGGTTTATCGAGAGTGGTCCAGGCCCAGAGCTTTAACGCATCTTTGATTTCTCTGTTCTTGCTAGCCCCTGTAGGAGGGCAACTCGTAGTCGTGGACCTCTTTGTCCTCGGGGCGTCTCTCTTCCTGATCGGTGAAATGCTTGACAAGCTTGTCCTTGGAGAGACCCTTAGATTCTACCAGGCAATGATGGTGGTAGTTCTTCTCGTATCGAGACAGATTATGGTCGAGATAGCCAAGTACCTGGCAGGTAGCGCCAACATACAAGCTGTACTTACATGGTCCTTTATAGTAATGATGACAGTTGTAATAGTCGCTGCCGTGAGGTATATGGAGACTGGTTTTTCAAGTCAGCAAGCGTAGCGGAAGAGAGGAAAATGCCAGTGATCTACTTAGAAGTTTCACGATGTCTTGACGCCTGTGGCCTGGGCGAGGTAGTGAAGCTGGCGGAAGAGTACTGCGGTTGTAGGGTTCTTAGAGTGTATGAAGACCTTGTCAAACTCTCTTGCGAGTCAGAGGAGGTGGCGATGCTGTGTGCCTTAAGGGCGAACTGCGTTAGAAAGGCTGTAAGAGAGGTTGCTGTTTTACCTTGGAGCATTGCAGATGATTCTCTTTTCGAAGAAATCTCCGCAGAAGTAGCTAATATAGCTAGTTCTCTGAAGAAGGACGATAATCTATTGAGGCTATGCATTGAGTTTTATGACCCCCAGAGCACGTTTCATGTAGATTTAAGAGAGAATGTAATTAAAGCTGCCATTCTGAGGCTTAGGAAAAAGGGTATACATGCGGTATTTTCGAGATCTCTTCCCGATCTTACTGCTTGGATAGGAGCTTTAGACAGCATAGTTCTAGGAGTTAAGCTTCAGTCGGTTAAAGGTGATAGGTTTGAGCCCCGAGCTCCTGGAAGGAGGGTCTATGAAAGGCCTTTTGCACTTAGAGTTGAGCTAGCACGCCTACTGGTAAACCTATCCTCGCCGTCCTTGGAGAGCCCCCTCCTCGACCCCTTCTGCGGGACTGGAGGCATCTTGATCGAAGCTGCTTTAGAGGGGGTTTTCGCGGTGGGCATAGATCTGGACTATGATAACGTACGAGGGGCTAGGCGCAATGCACTACAGCTGGGAATCTACCACGGCGTGGACATAGTTCTTTCGGACTCCGAGCTCATGCCCTTCAGGGACAAAGCATTCGCCGCGGCAGCCTTCGACCCCCCTTACGGCAGGGCTGCATCCAGCATGGGGAGGGATCCTGCCTTCGTGTTGGCACGCGTGCTTGATGAGCTAAAGCGCGTGCTTAAGGAGAAAGGCAGAGCCGCCTTCCTAGCCCCTAAAAGCGAGGAGTACTCTTTCCTGAAGAGCTCAGCGAGCAGGATTTGCTCGATTTACGTGCATGGCTCGCTCACGCGAGAAGTATGGTTGGTCGAGGAGAGGAGGTGACCTGCGGTAAGATTTCGATATACTTCTGGGGCGTTAGCGCCACCAGACCCTTTGCTGAAAGGGAGCCGCCCTGCGCAATCGTAGCCTCCTGCAGCAGCATTATCTTGCTAGACGTGGGAGAAGGGTGCCAGAAAGCTCTTGAGCACTTTAACCTAGGCTTCAACAAGAGGATGGTCGTTCTAATATCTCACCTCCACGGTGACCACTACCTGGGCCTACCTCCCTTGCTGCACACGCTATCTCTCTCAGGGAGAAGCGAGGGGCTGATGATTATTGGACCTCCCTATCTGCACAGAGCGCTTCAGACCTATGACCTGCGGCATGACTTCCCCCTAGTATTCGCGGAAGTATGGGGTGTGCAGGGTGTCCTTGACCTGAGGTGGTGGGCGGGCTTTACAATATCCTACGTCGCGGCCCCCCATGCCCCGCTCTCGTACTCCTACGTCATCAGGTACCCGGATATTCCGCACTTAGATTCGTCAAAGCTCGATGAAGCTGGCATACCTCGTGAGGCGCGCCGATCGCTCGTGGAGCATGGATATGTAGTTGTAGATGGAAGGGAATTTAGACTAAAAGATTTCCTGAGAAGTATAGATCCCGGCCCTGTTATAGCCTACAGCGGTGATACCTTGCCTAACGCGGCTTTCATCGCCAGGTCAAAGGGTGCCGACGTCATGATTCACGAGGCTACGTTCTCCGAGCTGGAAGAGAAGGCTAAGACTGCACCCCATTCCTCCCCAGTGGATGCTGCGGAAGCAGCTCTCAAAGCCAGGGCGAAGCTTCTCGTGTTAACTCACTTCAGCACTAGGTACAGGGACCTGGAAAAGCTTGTGGATGAGGCCCGCAGAATATTCCCTAGGACAATTTACGCTTTTAAAGGTCTAGTAGTCCAGCTTACGACTAAAACTCCGAGAACCATCTTCTTAAGAAAGTTCGAGGAAGTCTAGCAGGGCTGGTCTTCCTCCTCCACAGGCACGCCCTGCTTTGTCCTAGGTGCAAGCCAGTTCAGAAACTTCAGCGGATCGCATCCTTCCAGGAGGACTATGACCGTGATTGCCCCCATGGGGCTCTCTCCAAACTCCATGGAGCAAAAGCTCACCTTGCCCACGTAGGCCGCCTGCTTGTTGAGATAGAACTTTACTCCTCCGCTCCAAAGACCTTTCTCTATGGAAGTTCTCGCAGCGTCAAGGACCCTCTGGCTCCTCAGCAGTGCCCGGAGCTTTTCTAAAGGCTTCAGCGAGTCGAAGGTCCAGGTTACCACGCTGTAGCTTTCATAGGGATCTCTGCTCTCGGTGGGCTTAGCATCTGATAGCTCGATTACGTTAGAGACCGCCTTGAGAACACGTGAAGTGTCCTCCGTAGGGAAGACGTATGTGCGTACCTCAAGCCTAGGCATTGCTGCTAACATCTCAAAATCTCAGATAGAATTTTCGCTGCCTCCTCCATAAACTGTTCAAGGGTTTTGTTCTCATTGATGAGCATCACGTCTGCGAGTGCAATCACGGACCCCAGCCCTAATTTCAACTCCCTTAAATCCCGGCGTGCGAAATCCTCCCAACTGCGAGGATCATCGCTTCTGCCGCGAGCACTCAGTCTCAAGAACCTGGTTTTCGGGGATGCATGTACAGCCACAAGGTAGCACTTATGTGCATGGTTTTTGAAGTATTCAAGTTCCTCAAGGCTTCTAACACCCTCAACTAAGATGGGTTTACTTCCGTAGTCTGCGCATGCCTTGTGGAGTACCAAGCGCGCGACTATATCCATGCCGTGCTCTGCCCTAATGCGAAGTGCTATTTCTCCTAGAGATTTATCGGTAGCTTGCACACCTAGCTCTGCGGCGACTTCCCTGATTACATCACCCATGCGGAGCACGCTGAAACCTAACTTCTGTGCAGCCTCCGATACAGCGCTCTTCCCAGAACCAGGCATGCCTGCTACAAGTACTGCTAACGGAAGGATGCATTCTCTGAGGTTTTCCAGCTTAATCATCACTATATTATCCCAGAGGGTGAAAGAAATAAGATTTTTCTTGCTTTCTTTTAGGAAGGTCGTTTAATC